>JAAZFW010000563.1 GCA_012511525.1 Clostridiaceae bacterium | reverse complement strand
GGGTCTGCTGCGTTATTTCAAGGCCGGCTCGCTGACCGAGATGAAGGACAAGCTGCACGACGATGTCTACCCGGTGGAAATGCCCTATGAATCCGACACCAGCCACGCCATCTACACGGCGCTCAGCTTCGCCAAGCACCCCACCGGCAGCGATTTTGACCGCACCCTGACCGTGCCCGGCTTTTTCGAGGACATGGAAGATCCAAAACTGGTCGAGACATTCCCCTGGCCGGACCCGGCCCGACACATCAATCCGGACGATTGCCGCCGCCTGGTGCGCGAGAGCCCCCGCGACGCAGCCGTCGTCGGCGTGATCTGGTCGGCTCATTTCCAGGATACCTGCGCCGCCTTCGGCATGGAGAATGCCCTGATGACCATGCTGGCCGCCCCGGAGATGTACCGGGCTGTCGATCGCCGGATCGTCGACTTTTACCTCAAGGCCAACGAGATCTTCTTCGAGGCCACCCGCGGCTACCTTGACGCCATCCTGATCGGCAACGATGTCGGCAGCCAGCGCAACCTGATGATCTCGCCCGAGCAGGTGCGTGAGTTCGTTCTGCCCGGTTCGCGCCGCTTGATCCAGCAGGCCAAGGATTACGGGCTCAAGGTGATCTACCATTCCTGCGGCAGCATCGAGCCGGTGATCGACGATTTGATCGCCAGCGGCGTCGATGTCGTCCACCCGATCCAGGCCCTGGCCGCCAACATGCAGCCGCAGCACCTGCACGACCGTTTCGGCAGCCGCGTCAGCTTCTGCGGCGGCGTCGACGCCCAGGAACTGCTCGTCCGGGGCACGCCGGACGAGGTGTATGCCGCAACCCGGCAGCTGCGTGAAATCTTCCCGACCGGCCTGGTCATCTCGCCCAGCCACGAGGCGATCCTGCCGGATGTCAATCCGGCCAACATTGAGGCCATGTTCCGGGCCGCGCACGAGGCGTAAGAGCCATGGGCGAAGGGAGGCGGAGCACATGGTGAGCGAATACGATCTGCAGCGCGTCCATCAGGCGATGCGCACGCCGCGCAAGCGGGGCATGGTGCTGCAAGAAGACGGCTGCAGCATCGATTGCCCGACCGTGTTCTATGACGGCGAAGCCGGTTGCTGGGGCATGTTTTACGCCCGTTTCGACCCGGGAAGTTCCGCGTCGAGCGGGTATGAGACCTGGCTGGCACACAGCGAAAACCTGCTGGACTGGCAGGTCCAGGGCCGTGTCCTGGCCCAGGGCAGCGGCGGCTGGGACGACCGCCAGGCCGACGGCGGCCTGGCCCTTATCAACCCGGACTGGGACGGCGACCACACGCCGGAGCGTTACGATGGCCGCTACTGGATGACCTACATCGGTGGGGCCCTGCCCGGCTATGAACCCGATCCGCTCAGCATCGGCGTCGCCTATTCGGAGACGCTGTCGCCGGTAAGGCCCTGGCAGCGTCCCCTGACGGGGCCGGTTCTTTCCCCGTCTGACCCGGACGTGCGCCCGTTCGAGGCTGTCACCTTATATAAGAGTGCGGTTGTCCGCGATCCGGATGAGCGGCTCGGGCATCCTTTCCTGATGTACTACAACGGCAAGCGCCAGCCGTTCTCGATCGAGCGGATTGGCCTGGCGGTCAGCGACGACATGCTGCATTGGCGGCGCTGCGGCGACGGCCACCAGCTCGATCAGGGTATCGAGGACCGCTGGAACATTTCCGGCGACCCACAGCTGATCCGCTGGGGCGACCTGTGGGTGATGCATTTCTTCGTCGCCCGCGACAGGACCGCCTACGACACATTCGCCTGTTCGCGTGACCTTTTGAACTGGACGCCATGGACGGGCGAACCGCTGGTCAAGCCGGACCAGCCCTACGACATGACCTTTGCCCACAAACCCTTTGTCCTCAAGCACGACGATGTCGTGTACCATTTCTACTGCGCGGTCGGTGACCGGGGGCGCGGCATCGCCCTCGCCACATCCCGCTAAGCCTTTCAGGAGGAATACCATGCTGATTGACACCCGCAAGAGCCCCTATGCCCAGGTCTGGTCACTGCCCCGCGCCGCGTTCACATGGCGCGACGGTTTCTGGAAGGAGCGCACCGCCCGCGTCGCGGACACGATGGTCCCCCATGTACTCGGCCTTTTCGAAAGCGACGACGACTTCCATGCCGTGGCCAATTTCCAGATCGCCGCCAACCTCCGGGACGGCCATTACAAAGGCCCGCCGTTTGACGACGGGGACTTCTACAAAATCCTGGAAGGCGCCATGCTGGTCGCCTACGAACGCCAGGATGCGGCCCTCGAGGCCAGGATCGACAGATTCATCCAGCTGATCGGGCAGGCCCAGCAGCCAGACGGCTACCTGTCGACCAAGCAGATCATCGGGGAACGGGAGCACAGCGGCATCCGCCGCCAGGGGGATATCAACGACTTCGAAGCCTATAATTTCGGCCACCTGTTCACGGCCGCCTGCACGCACCACCGCCTGACCGGGAAACGGACCCTGCTCGAGATCGCGATCCGGGCCGCCGGTTACCTGGAATCGCTTTACCAGGAGGCGGAGCGGACCGGGAAGGTGCAAACCGCCGTCTGCCCGTCCCACTACATGGGTCTGGTCGAGCTCTACCGGGAAACCGGACAGAAGCGCTTCCTGGAGACGGCCGGCTTGGCAATCCGCCTGCGCGACCTCGTGCCCAACGGCAGCGACGACAACCAGGACCGCATCCCATTGCTCGAGCACGACAAGATCCTCGGCCATGCCGTACGGGCGACCTACCTCTACGCGGGTGTGGCCGACCTGTACCTGGAGACAGGCGATGCGCGCCTTCTGGCGATGCTCGACAAAGTCTGGCACGATCTGGCGGACAAGAAGCTGTACTTGACCGGCGGCTGCGGCGCCCTGTACAGCGGCGTCTCGCCGTTCGGCGATTTTTTGGAGGGCTACCTTAAAAAGCAGGTGACCCACCAGGCGTTCGGCTACGCCTACCAGCTGCCCAACATCACCGCCTACAACGAGACCTGCGCCACGCTGGGCCACATTTTCTGGATGCACCGGATGTTCGCCGCCAAGCCCCGGGCGCGCCTGTTCGACCTGATCGAGCGCTCGTTTTTCAACCTGGCCCTGGC
>JAAZFW010000081.1 GCA_012511525.1 Clostridiaceae bacterium | reverse complement strand
TTTCAAGCCGGATATTCTCTGCAACAAAGCCTGGATAGCGAATCGCATAGGCTTGTTCCCAGGCGACGGCGAATGCCGCGACCAGCGAGACCTTCCCGATCGCTCCGGCGAAAGCCGGGATCATGTCCTCCGGCCGGATCGAATAGTCGCGAAACGGCAGATTGACAGCCCATGAACGCGGCTTCCATGTGGCCAGGTCCTGATCCAGTGCCTGCTTTCTCTGGCTGCTGTTTTTCCCGATCGCCATCATCTCCTTTGGAATAAATCCAATATAGCATGGCGCTTGACCTGACAACAACCGCAACCGGCGAAAAGGATTCACATTTTGTGCGGCAGACCGCTCGTAACACACGGTCCGTGCCGAACGGGACATTTCATGGTATAATAATTTTACAGGCGGCCTGTGTCCGTGCTGCCAGCCGAAAGCCGTTTGGGCTGGCCGGGCGCGATCCGCAAGACTGAAAGGAGGACATCATATGCTTCAGGAAATCAGAGATGCCTTGAATGGCACGTACGAACGTCGGGCAAGAAACAATGCAGTCGCAGGCCTGACAGCCGGTCTTGTGATCGGCGCTCTGGCAGGACTTCTGTTCGCCCCGAAATCGGGCAAGGAAACGCGTGCGGATATTCGCGAAGGCGCGAAAATAGGTGCTGAAAAGGTCAAGGAAACCGCCCATCACCTCGGCGACATCGCCAAGGAAAAGGTTGAGCTTGCCAAAGAGAAGGTCTCGGAAGTGAAAGAGCACATCAAGACCGGTAAGCGCGCCGCAGCCGCCGCGGCCGATGCGGCCGAAGAGGTTGTCGAAGAAGCTGCGGAAGAAACGAAAGCCACGTGACTGTCCCGGCAGCCAACACCAGCATCGGGCTGGCAACACCAGTCCGCGCAGAAATGAGGGATTGCCTTGCTGAGTAAATTTGCTCTCGCAACAGAGATCACGCTGGACCTGATGGACCTGCTGCTCGGCATCCTGATCATTGTCGGGATCGTCTTTGTTGTTTACCTGATCATTCTGCTGGCCAAACTGGTCGGTACGATGAAAAAAGTCAACAAGCTGGTTGACAGTCTGGATGAGCCGGTCACGAAAACCGTGGCCCAGCTGCCGGACATGATGAAAAAGCTGGATGCCGTCACCCAGGATGTTGCTGTCCTGACCAGTTCCGCCAAGGAATCCATTCCCCATGTTCTGGATGATGTCCAGGTCATGACGGGCACGGTTCGCGGCGGTGTCGAAGCCGTCGGTGGCGCGGCCAGAGCCGTCGGCGATGGCGTGTCCAAATTTTTCCATCCGTCTCGTGCTTCTCACGGGGTGGACATGAACGCCGTCATGGATATCGTAAACAAGGCGCTCGGCGTGGTTTCCTTTTTCGCCAGCCGCGGCAAAAGCCAGAAGAAAACCCGCAAGACAGGACGCAGATAAGCTGTGCTGCAAAGGAAAAGCCGTTTCACCTCGCGTGAGACGGCTTTTTTTGTTGGCTTAAGATTCGGTTTTTTCCGGTTCCGGATCCGGCTGGATGCCGAGCATGGCCTGAACCTCGGCCGGATCGACCCGAAAGGGTGAACCGCGCCCTTCATAGAAACCGTGCGCCGCAATCATGTGTACGTTCAGGTCCGTCCAGCGGATCGCATCGCCGGTTAAGCGATCGCGGCAGACAGTCAGGCGCTTCTCTTCGCGGACATTATCGCGGAACGGACAGGGGATAATGCCCCTGTAGTCCATCACGATCACCTCAAGGTGATCGCCATAGGGAACCGGAGTGCCCAGGCCGGGCAAACCCAGCCGGATCAGCGCACCCAGCTGCCTGGCGATCGCCTGGTGGGTCAGACCGAGGCTTTTAACCAGCGCTTGGTCATCCCGGATGATGTCCGCCAGGCTGCGGGGATCCGAGCCGAGGAATCCATCAGCCGAAAACGCGCCCGGTCCAAGGTTCTCTTCAATTTCCCGTTGCTCAGGTGACTGTTTCATGCGTCCCTCCCGCTTTAGAACTTGTCGTAGAAAATCTTGTCCGGCCCGATGCCTTTCGTCTGCAGCACATTGAGGCAGGCGTTGATCATGCCGGGGCTGCCGCACAGGTAAGCTTCCTTGTTCTTGCCGTCCGGGATGAATCGGTTGACCACTTCCGTGATCAGGCCGCTTTCACCCTGCCAGTTGTCATCGGGCAAAGGCTTGGACAAGGCCGGAACAAAGCGGAAATTCTCGTGCTGCTTTTCCAGATCCCTGAAAAAGTCTAGATAGTACAAGTCGCGCAGCGTGACCGCACCGAAGAAAAACGTCATTTTGTACACCAGCTGTTTCTCCAGGATATCCAATATCAGCGAACGGATCGGAGCCAAGCCGGAACCGCCGGCGATGAAAACAAGCTCGTCACAGTCGCCGCGCAGGTAAAAATCGCCGTACGGCCCGCTGATCCTCAGTTCATCGCCCTCTTTTAGCTCCTGGTGGACATAAGTCGTGCAGATGCCTTCAGGCACCTGGCGAACGATCAGCTCGACAGACCGGTCATCCGATGGGACGGACGCCATCGAATAGGCGCGGAAAACCGATTCGCGGACCTTGCCGTAGGGCTTGGTGTAAAGCTGGACATACTGGCCGGCCTTGAAGCGGATCCGGTCGGGCTCCTGCAAGTCCAGGCGCAGGCCCTTGATATCGTGGGTCAGGGTCTCGATTTTAGCGATCCGGGTCTTGAACTCGCGGATGTTGAACAGTTCTTCCGGGATCAGGATCTTGATGTTCTGCTTGACCTTGACCTGGCAGGAAAGCCGAAAGCCCTTCTGCCGCTCGTCGGCGCTCAAGTAAGGTTCCTCAGTCGGCAGCAGCGGGCCGGCGCCGTCCAGGACCTGGACCTTGCACAGGCCGCAGGTCGCCTTGCCGCCGCAGGCCGAGGGCACGAAAATACCTTGCCCGGCCAAAGTTGACAACAGGGATGAGCCGCCCTTGGCCGTCATCTGGCGGGCTCCGCCGTTGATGTCGATCTGGCAGTCGCCGTAATTGTTCAGCAGCCGCTCGGCCAGAATGATCAGGATTGCCAGGGCAACAGAGATCAGGGAGATACTGAGGATGGTTGTCACAATTTCCATTGAGTCCGCTCCTGTTCAGGTAGGGCAGCCTTACTGCACAGCAAAGACACCGGATAAACCGATAAAGGCCAGAGCCATGAGTCCCGTGATGATAAACGCGATCCCCGG
>JAAZFW010000562.1 GCA_012511525.1 Clostridiaceae bacterium | reverse complement strand
AGGAGATTGTCGCCGAGCGCGTCGATCCCGAGCTGCTCGACCGGCTCCAGCCAGCGGTGTCGCTCATGGATCGGGCGTACACCCAGGCGCTGAACATCGACGACCTGGCGCACCAGTGCCATTTAAGCACGGCGCATTTCCGGCGCTTGTTCCGCAAAGCCTACGGATTGTCTCCCCAGCAGTACATCCAGAATCTGCGCATCGCCAAGGCCAAGGACCTGATCCGCAGCGAACTCTACTCGATGTCAGAGGTCGCCGCGCGCAGCGGGTTTGGCAACATTTATTATTTCAGCCGTGTCTTCCGCCAGGCGACCGGCATGCCGCCGTCCGCGTACAGCCGGCAGTAGCAAATTAGCGATACAAAAAGAGCTCGCCGCCATGCCGGATGGCCGTGACGGTCGGCTGATCATAGCGCGCCAGGGCGTCGTCGACGGCCTGCTGGAGAGACTGGAGCGGGTAGTAGCCGATTTTGCAGGCCTCCGTCTCAGCGCGGGTCAGTCCGTCCGTGACCAGGACCAGGCGCACGCGCCGGCGCATCTTGGCCATGGCGGTGCCCACAGACAAGGCGATCGGGTCTCCCTCGAACGGTTCGCCGCGCGCCAGCTGTTCCAGGATCTCCGGCGCGTCGTCCCGGCCGAAAAACGCCGGGTACTCGGCGTGCGGCCCCATGCCTTCGTCATTGGGCGCGACCAGGATGATCGTCCCGCTTCCCGGTTTGACCGCGTGTTCCGCCGAGCACATCCCCTTGCCGGACTGCCAGAAGTCGGCATCGGCCGGAAATGAGGAAACGACGCAGATATCGGACCGTTCCCGAACCGGACAGCCCAAAGCCTGGCGCGCATAGGCGACGCCCTGGCGCTGGGCCTTGACATAGTGGCCGGCGACGACCTTGTAGATTTGGCCATCCGGGGTCAGCACCGTGTTGACGATGAAGTGCAGCCCGATGGTGTCGACCCATTTTTCCATGTTGAGGCGAATCGGGCAGTCCTCGACACCAAACAGGTTGCGATCAGCCAGGCCGCCCTGCATGTGGAAACGGGCCACGGTCTGCTCGCCGGTGACGCCAGGGAATAGGATTTTCCCGCCGCCCGACCAGCCGGCCACCGGGTGCGGCACGATGTTGCCGACCCCGATGCGGATGTCGCTGTCCATGGCGACCCGGGAAGCGTAGATGGGCACGCCGTCCGGCGCGTTGCCCAGGAAGACCAGGTCATCCGGGTTGCGAAACTCCGAATTGACGACCTGGATCTGCCGGTAGACCCTGTCGCCGACCCGCTCCCGCTTTTCGGTTTCTGTCATGTAGCGGTGGCTGCCCAGGGCCATGACGATCTTGATATCCCGATCCCGTACCCCGGCCTGGTACAATTTCTCAAGCAGGACCGGCAGGATCTGGCTGACCGGGGTCGGCCGCGAGATGTCGTCGCAGATGATGTTGACCGATTGCCCCGGCCGGACGATCTCCTCCAGCCGGCCGCAGCCGATCGGATTCTCCAGGGCCTGGCGGATGGTCTGGAGCGGGTCGGCAGCCGGTTCCACCCGGCCGGGCTCCAGCATACCGGTAAAAGCCGCGTCGGGAACCGAGAAGCGGACCTGTTTTTCCCGTCCGTAAGGCAGCGTGATGTCCATAAAAACCTCCCTCAGATCTTTTGGGCCTGACGGTACAACAGCTCCAGGATCAGGATGACGTTGCGCATGATGTGGTAGGGATCCTTGACCGGCAGGGCGACCACCTTGTCCTGCGGCGTGCCGTCGCGCTGGCAGATCTGGATCCATTCGCGGATTTCACGGTCCGGATTGGGGAAGGTGCGGAACGTATAGTCAAAAAGCTGTTCGTACTGGCGCATGAATTCCGGTTTTCCGGTTCTTGTGTAACACAACAGCGTGGTGTAAAGCGCCTCGGAATGGACCCACCACAGCTTGTCACCCCAGCCGGCCTGGACCTGGCGCAGCATCGGCTCATCCGCGACACCGTCCGTCGGTCCGGATGGCGGACCGCCGCGAAAATAACAGTAATGCAGCAACCCGCCGTATGTCGTATCCCAGCCAGCCGTAAAGGTCTGCTGGGCGATAGCCGCCAGCCGGCTGATCGCCTCTTCGCGATTCAGCGT
>JAAZFW010000561.1 GCA_012511525.1 Clostridiaceae bacterium | reverse complement strand
TTGTCGTAACGCCAGTCCTGGATGCCCAGGTGGTCAAAGGTAACCGCCCAGTTGGCGGTCAGCCGGATCCCCCAGAACCAGATCAGGGCCAGCAGGATCAGGGCGCCGGCGCTGAAGGTGCCCAGGTGGATCGCCAGCAAGGTCAGAATGGCGATCGGGGCGACGCTCCAGTAGGGGTCGTACAGGGAAGCGTTGTTGAGGATCAGCCCTGCCAGGTAGATGAAAATCGTGGCCGCACAGTCCGCAGCCAACAACCGCCAGACCAGGCTGAAAGAATCCAGCGCGTGGTACAGCTGCACGGCCAGTCCAAGCGCCAGCACATAAAGGACGGCGATCAGGAAAAGACCTGCCAGGCGGTTTTCCCGCAACGGCGGTTTTATGGCTGGCGGGTTCATGCTTCGTCCTCAGGAGCCAAAAACGTCACCGCGCGGTGGCAGTTGCTGATCATGGCCGTATGCACTTTGCCGCCGAACTCGCCGTCCAGGTTCCAGGAAATCGCTTCCTCAGAGGTGAAGACAACCGCGCCGGTCTTGAAGCTGTAAAACAAGTCCGATGAGAAATCCAGCTTGATCAGGCTGGCAATGATCTGCTGCAGGTCGAACAGGTTCTTGGGCATCCGGACCAGGAGCCCTTCGAACAGGCCATCGTCCAACTGGACATTGCGGCCGCCGAAGCCGCGGATGCCGGCGACCGAGTCGGAGTTGGTGACCATTCCGTAGATGAAATCGTCTTCGATGGTCTTCTGGTCGTACTTGACCGTAAAATGGTAGGCCTTGAGCGTGTTGAGGTGTTTGGTTCCTTCCAGAAGGTAGGCCACCCGGCCAAGAACGTTTTTATATACCTGGTCCGTCTCGTACGAGGTCAGGGCGAAAGCGCCGAAGGCCGCGCAATAGATGAAATGGAGATCGTTGAAGCGCCCGATGTCACAATCCAGCTTACGCCCGTGCCGGATGCCGGCGACGATTCGCTTCACATTGGTCGTATCGTAGAGATTGTAGGCGAAATCGTTGGTAGAACCAGCCGGGATATAGCCGATCAGGGGCCGATTGTCTTCCAGTTTCATCAGGCCGTTGACGATTTCGTTGAGCGTCCCGTCGCCACCGGAACAGAGCAGCAGGTCATACTGGCCGCCTGTCTCGGCTGCGATCCGGGCGGCGTCCCGGGGCTGTTGCGTCGTGTAGACCTCGACGACATACTGGTCTGCGACAAAATGGTCGATAATGGATAACAGGTGGTTCTTGATCTGACCTTTGCCAGCCTTGGCGTTGACAACAAACAGCAATTTCCGTCGCATGTCTTGTGCTCCTTTTGTGTTTGTTCAGTTTATCCAAAGTATAGCACGAATAGTGGGAAAAGAGGCACAAAAGATAGCCATCTGCCCTGCGTTGCGCTATAATGGTGATCCGTGTCCGGATTTGCGCGAACCAGGTGCTCAATCGGTCGGGCACAGGCGTCGGCGGTCGGGATATCGGCATCTCGGAGGTGCGCCATGATCCAAATCCAGGGCTTGAACAAGACTTTTACCGTGCCAGAGCGCGCCAGCGGACTCAAGGAGACGGTCCGCTCTGTTTTCAAGCGCCAAACGCGGGCGATCCATGCTGTGCGTGACCTTTCCTTTTCCGTGCGACCCGGCGAGATGGTCGGGTATATCGGGCCGAACGGCGCCGGCAAGTCGACCACCATCAAAATCATGAGCGGCATACTGGTTCCGGACAGCGGAACCTGCGATATTTTGGGACGAACACCCTGGAAGCAGCGCAAAGAGCATGTCCGGCACATCGGGGTGGTTTTCGGCCAGCGATCCCAGCTCTGGTGGGATGTCCCGGTGCAGGACTCGTTCGACTTGCTGCGGGATATCTACCGGATCGGGGAAAAGGACTACCAGGTTACCCTCGAGCAGCTGACAGGCGTGCTGGATCTCGGTCCGCTGCTGCAAACCCCGGTCCGCAGCCTCAGCCTGGGCCAGCGCATGCGCTGTGAGCTGGCGGCGTCTTTGCTGCACCGGCCGGAAATCCTCTTTTTGGACGAACCGACCATTGGGCTGGACGCGGTGTCCAAACTGGCGGTCCGCCGGTTTATCCGCGAGCTGAACCAGGAGCACGGCACAACGGTCATCCTGACCACCCACGACATGCACGATATCGACGCACTGACCCGGCGGATCCTGCTGATCGGCCAGGGCCGGATCCTCTACGACGGCAGCCTGGACGACTTGCGCAGCCGCTACGAAGAAACCGATCTGGAGCGGCTGGCGGTCATGCTATACCAGGAGCACCAGTTATGAGCCATCTGACCGCCCTCCTGACGCCATACAGGGCCGCTTTTCGCATTCGCCTGCAACAGAATCTGCAGTACCGGATCGCCGCACTGGCCGGCATCGCCACCCAGTTTTTCTGGGGTTTCATGCTGATCATGGTCCTGGAGGCCTTTTACCGCGGCAGCGACGCGGCACCGCCCATGAGCATGCCCCAGACGGCCGCTTACATCTGGCTTCAGCAGGCCTTCCTGGTCTTTGTCGCGCTCTGGTATCGCGACAGCGAGATCTTCCGCCTGATCACGACCGGCCAGGTCGCCTACGAACTCTGCCGTCCGACCGATTTGTACCTGTTCTGGCAGGCCCGTTTGCTGGCCCAGCGCCTGGCCGGCGCGCTGTTGCGCTGCCTGCCGATCCTGCTGGTTGCCCTGGTGATGCCCCGGCCATACCGCATGACCCTGCCGGCCGGACCGGCTGCGTTCGGCCTGTTTGTTCTGACCTTGCTGACCGGCCTGCTGGTCAATGTCTCGATCTCGATGTTTATCTACATCCTGACCTTTGTCACGTTGTCCCCGACCGGATCGATGCTCCTGATCGGCGTTGCCGGCGAGCTGTTCGCCGGCCTGATTATCCCGCTGCCGTTAATGCCTGAATGGCTGCAGCGGATCCTCTATTGTCTGCCGTTCCGGCTCGCCGCGGACCTGCCTTTTCGGGTATGGTCTGGCCATATCCCGGCTG
>JAAZFW010000560.1 GCA_012511525.1 Clostridiaceae bacterium | reverse complement strand
TGTACCTGGTTGCCGGCGGCTTGTCGGACAAATCGTTCAGCGAAACCGTCGCGCGCAAAAACTCCGGCGAGCTGCAGGCCAAGCTCTGGGAGCAGATCAGTTTCATCAAGCGGTTCACGCACAAGAACGAGGAAGATCTCGCCTACCCGATCGAAAAGGAAGGCCAGCTGTTGGACAAGATCGAGGTTGGTGACAAGGCGGCCTCCCAGGAGATCCTCAACGAGATCCTCGGCCATATCTTTTTTTCCAGCAGTGGCAGTATCGAGATCATGCGCGCCAGAGTCATCGAGCTGGTCGTGCTGCTGTCCCGGGCCGCGATCCGCGGCGGAGCGGACGTCGAACAGATTTTCGGCCTGAACTACACCTATCTCAACAAGATCAACACGTTCCGCAATATTGACGAGATTGCCTACTGGCTATCCGGCATCCTGACCCGGTTTACCGACCAGGTCTTCAACCTGACCAATGTCAAGCATGCCGACGTGATCTTCCGGGCGATCGATTTCGTCAAGAAAAACTATATGAAGAAAATAACCCTGGAGGAAACCGCTTCGCAGGTGTTTCTCAGTCCGGCCTATTTCAGCCGCATCTTCAAAGAGGAAATCGGCGATAATTTCAACAGCTACGTCAACAGCGTCCGGGTGGATGCCGCGATGAAGCTGCTTGTGAACGAGACGATACCGCTGGTGGATATTTCCAGCATGGTCGGCTTCGAGACCCAAAGTTATTTTTCCAAGGTGTTCAAGCGCGTCACGGGTGTGACGCCGGGACGATTCCGTGAGTCCAGAGGCAAAATCAAGCCTGGAATAAAAGAGCAATCCAAAACCTGAGGAGGAAATCATGATGGAACTGCTGGTAAAAATTTCTGAAGCCCTGCAAAAGGGCAAGGCGAAGGATGTCAAGGCGATGGTCCAGGAGGCGATCGACCTCGGACTGGAGCCGCAGATGATCCTGAACGAAGGACTGCTGTCCGGCATGAACGAAGTGGGCATCAAGTTCAAGAACAACGAAGTCTACGTGCCCGACGTCCTGATCGCCGCCCGCGCCATGAAGGCCGGAACCGAGCTGCTGAAACCACTCTTGGTCGCCGGTGGCATCAAGGCCAAGGGCAAAGTCGTCATCGGTACCGTCAAGGGAGACCTGCACGATATCGGCAAGAACCTGGTCGCCATGACGATGGAGGGGCAGGGCCTGGAGATCATCGATGCCGGAACCGACGTTGCGCCGGAGCGTTTCGTCGAACTGGCCAAAGAGAACGACGCCCAGATCATCGCCTGCTCCGCCTTGCTGACGACCACGATGGGTGAAATGAAGTCTGTTATCGAAGCCGCCACGGCCGCAGGCATTCGTGAGAATGTTGTGATCATGGTCGGCGGCGCGCCCGTCAACGATACGTTTGCCAAAACGATCGGCGCCGATATCTACACGCCCGATGCCGCTTCCGCTGCCGAGGAGGCAATCGCCGCTCTCAAGGTCAAAGGGATAGCCTGAGCCTGACGCCGGCTATAACCGATCAGCAAACAAACGTGTTGCGGCCCCGGCTTTTTGCCGGGGCCGCATTCGCTTTAAACAGGATAATCCGCTGGCTTTGCGTTCAGACCTGGATCAGGGAGATCAAGATAACCGGGCGCCGTTTGGTGCGTTCGAACAGCAGGTTGCGAAGCTGGTCGTGCAAGGCGCCGCTTTCGACCATTTCCGGCAGGGACGGCTTGCCCTGGCTGCGCCTGGCGAACGCTTCGATCTTTTTCTGGCATTCCTTGATCAGCCGGTCCGCCTCAACCTCGTATATGAAGCCGCGAGCCTGGATGTCCGGGCTAGCCACCAGTTGCCCGTCGGCACGGCTGACCGCGATGAAGATGGACATCACGCCGTCATCGGCCAGGAGGCGGCGCTCGCGCAGCACCAGGTTATCTGCTTCGCCCATGCTCGAGCCGTCGATCAGGACCCCGGCTGCCTGGACGAATCCGCTGATGCGGGCGTTGCCATCCTGGTATTCGAAAATATCACCGTTGTTGAGCAGGAAAATATCGTCCCAGGGCATGCCCATCTGGTGTGCAAGCTCGGCATGCCGGTAGAGATGGCGGTATTCGCCATGGCCGGGAACGAAATAGCGCGGCTTGAGCAGCTGGTGGAGCAGCTTGAGCTCATCCTGGTAGGCATGCCCGGAGACATGGATTTCGGATAGCGATTCGTAAATGACCGCTGCCCCTCGCTTATACAGCTCGTTGATGACCCGGTAGACCGATTTTTCGTTGCCGGGGATGGCGCTCGACGACAAGATGACCGTATCGCCGGGAACGATCTCGACACGCCGGTGTTCGGAAAAGGCCATCCGGGTCAGCGCGGACATCGGTTCTCCCTGGCTTCCGGTTGTGATCAGGACCAGCTGATCCGCGGCGTAGCGGTCGATCTGGTTGATGTCGATCAGCGTATCCGGATTCATGTTGATGTAACCGAGCGAATTGGCCGCGTTGAAATAGTTGAGCATGCTGCGCCCGATCAGGGCGACTTTACGGCCTTGCTGTTCGGCTGCGGTGAAGATCTGCTGGATGCGGAACACATTCGATGAAAAGGTTGTCACAAAAATCCGGCCGGCGGCCTTGGCGAACAGGTCGGCGAACGTTTCGCCAACCTTGCTTTCCGAGGATGAGTGGCCTTTGCGCTCCACATTGGTGCTTTCGCACACCAGCAGCAGGACATTTTCCTGGCCGACGGCGGCGATCCGGGACAAGTCCATCGGGCCGCCGTTGATCGGGGTGTAGTCGACCTTAAAGTCGCCTGAATGGTAAATGGTTCCGGCCGGGCAGCGCACGACCAGCGCGTTTGCATCGGCAATGCTGTGGTTGACATGGATAAATTCGACGGAAAAAGCCCCCGCCTCGATCCTGTCGCTGTCCTTGACCGGCTTGAGGGTGACCCGTGAAACGCCGGTTCCCCGGTCTTCCAGCTTGAGCCGGACCAGCTCGATGGTCAGCTGGTTGCCGTATATCGGGACATGGATGTCCCGGCACAGCCAGGGCAGGGCGCCGATATGGTCTTCGTGGCCATGGGTCAGGAAGATGCCTTTGAGCTTATGCTTGTTCTGCATGACATAGGAAAAATCGGGAATGACGACGTCAATACCGGGCATGTCGTCTTCAGGAAAAGCGATGCCGCAGTCGACCATGATCATCTCGTCGCCGTATTCGTAAATCGTCATGTTTTTTCCGATTTCGCGCATGCCGCCCAGTGGGATAACCTTGAGCAGCGGCGTGGTCGAAGCGGCAACGGGTTTTGCGGCGCGGCTGACGGCAGGGTTCTTGCCTGCGCGCGTTTTGCGCCGGGGTGAGGCCGTTTGGGCGGGACGGGCGGCGGGTTGTGCGGCAACCGTCTTTTTTGGCGGTTTGGCTGCGGTGCTTTTAGAACTGGCTTTTGGATTGGCCAAAGCTTCCGGCTGCGTGGCATCCGGGCTTTCCTTGCGCCGGGGCGCCAAGCGCGAACGGCGTCGGTTCGGTTGTAAGGGCATACTAGGGTTTACCTCCCAAAATTGGTTTCATTCTCCCGTCTATCATAACACGAGCGGAACCTGCTGAACAGCCTGGAGCCGATTGACACGGCTCAAGTCCCGTTTTTTGCTTCCCCAATCCGGATAGAATCAAAAACCTGGGCATCGGAAGCTCTTGCATCAGGGTATGTTACATGTTAGAATACTCGCGTGCCAAAATCTGACCGTAACGTCAAGCAGGGAGGTGAACAAACATGCCGAATATCAAGTCTGCCATCAAGCGCACGAAAATTATTGCAAAAAAGACCGCTGCCAACAAGATGCAGAAAAGCAAAATCCGTACCCTGCTGAAGAAGACCGGTTCTGCCGTGGCGGCTTCTGCGGAGAACGCCGGGGATCTTGCCCGTCAGGCCCAGACGGCTCTCGACAAAGCGGCTGCCAAAGGTTATCTGCACAAGCATAACATTGCCCGCAAGAAATCGAAGCTGGCCAAGGCTTTGGCTTCAGGCCAGAAATAATACGTTTATAGACTGACCGTCATCGATAAAAGGAGCGTCCTGCTGGACGCTCCTTTGTTTTGGCAGGTTATTGATCAGCCGATTAAAAAACGATGGAACGCTTTTTTACCCTTGCGCACAACGGCTTCTCCAGAAGGAAAATCATCGCGTGTCAGGCAACAGGCAGGATCCTGGACCGGCTGCCCGTTCAGGTAGAGGCCATTTTGCTGGATCAGCCGCCGGCCTTCCCCCTTCGAGGGGATGAAACCGGCGTCCAGCAGCAGGTCAAGCAGCGGTCTGGTTCCAAGATCGGCCGCGGCCAGGCGGGTGGTCGGCATGGTGTCAGCGCGCCCCGGTCCGCTAAACAGCGCGGCGGCCTGTTCTGCGGCCTGGTCGGCGGCTTCTTTCCCGTGGACGATGGCGGTCACTTCCCAGGCCAAGCGCTTTTTAGCTTCGTTGATCGCCTCATCCTTCAGCGATGCCATCGCGCGGATCTCATCCAGGCTGACGAAGGTCAAAAGCTTCAGGCAGTTGACGACATCCGCGTCGTCGATGTTGCGCCAGTACTGGTAAAAATCGAAGGGCGGCGTTTTTTCCCGGTCCAGCCAGAGCGCGCCGCCGGCCGTTTTGCCCATTTTCACACCAGCCTTGGTTGTGAGCAGCTGGAAGGTCATGCCATAGGCTTCAGCCTGTTCCTTGCGTCGGACCAGGTCGACACCGGCCAGGATATTGGACCATTGGTCGTCCCCGCCCAGCTGCAGCCGGCAGCCGTAACGCTGGTAGAGCACGAGAAAATCGTAGGCCTGCATCAGCATGTAGTTGAATTCGAGGAAAGACAGGCCTTTTTCCAGGCGTTGCTTGAAACATTCGGCCGCCAGCATGCGGTTGACCGAAAACTGGGATCCGATATCGCGCAAAAACGCGATGTAGTTCAGCTGGCAGAGCCAATCGGCATTATCCACCATGCGGGCCTTGCCGTCGCCGAACTCGATCAGGATTTTCATCTGCTCGCGGAACCGGTCGACATTGGCGCGGATCGTGTCTTCGTCGAGCACCTGGCGCAAATCGGAACGCCCGGACGGGTCGCCGACCATACCGGTCCCGCCGCCGAGCAGGACGATCGGGCGGTGCCCCGCGCGCTGCAGGTGAGCCATGACCATCATCTGGATGAAGTGGCCGACATGAAGGCTGTCCGCCGTCGGATCGAAGCCGATATAGAAGATGGCTCCTGGCTGGGACAAGTATCGACGCACATCCTCTTCATGCGTCACCTGGGCAATGTAGCCCCGGTTCATCAACGTATCAAAGACATTTTCAGCCATGTGAACCACTCCTTTTCACGATAATTTACCCA
>JAAZFW010000559.1 GCA_012511525.1 Clostridiaceae bacterium | reverse complement strand
TTCCTGGCCAGACGACCGGTGAAGTTCAGTTTGTCCAATCGATGGCCGGCGCCGGCCGCTACGCGGTTCTGGGACACGACATGCCGGACGGCCGCTACCTGTTCGCCGTCTTCTCCCTGGCGGATGTCGACGAGGCAGCCGCCATTTTACGCCGCCAGCTCTGGATCGTGACGGTGATCCTGTTTGTCTCGGCCAGCCTGCTGGCGGTTTTCCTGTCGCGCCGCTTGTCGCAGCCGATCCAAGCGGTCACCGCTGCCGCACACGAGTTGGCCCGGGGCAATCTGGCTGTGGCCCTGCCGGTGACCAGCCGGGATGAGGTCGGTCGGCTGACAACCGCTTTGAACGAGCTCAGCCGCGAATTGCAGAAAACCGACCAGTTGCGCAAGGAGCTGATCGCCAACGTCTCCCACGAGCTGCGCGCCCCCCTGGCTGTGATCAAGGGCTATGCCGAGACCGTGCGCGATGTCACCTGGCCTCAGGAGGATAAGCGCCGTTCGCAGCTGACCCTGATCGCCGACGAGGCGGACCGGCTGACCGCTGTTGTCCGGGATATTCTCGATTATTCGCGTTTGCAGGCAGGCGTGCAGAAAATCCAGAGCAAAGACATCGCCATCAAGCCTGTTTTGGAGCAGGTCTTAACCCGCTACGAACAGCAGGCCCGTCTGGCCGGCTTATCCTTTGCCTTGTCAGCCGATGACGTGCGTATACGTTTCGACGAAGCACGCCTGATTCAGGTTCTTCATAACCTGGTCAGCAATGCGATCAACCATGGCCAGCCCGGCACGGTGATCACGGTCAGTGCCGCACATCAGGCCATGAGATGCCGTATTTCTATTCGCAATACCGGGGCCACCATTCCGCCCGAAGAACTGGGACGAATTTGGGAACGCTTCCACCAGGCCGGCAGCCGTCCGCTGGGAACCGGGCTGGGTCTGGCCATTGTCAAGTCGATTCTTGAACAGCACCAAGCGAATTTTGGCGTGCAGAGCGAAAACGGCATCACGGAGTTCTGGTTTGACGCCCCTGCCGCTGAAGTTTAGAATGTGATGCTGTCGCCGGTTTGAAGCAGTTGGCAGCGATCGCCGAAAAATGCTTTCAAGCGGCACCAAGCCGGTACGCCGGTGCAATGCATCGGGACCAGGCGGCCGATCTCGAACGCCTGCAGCGCCCGGGACAAGTCGTCCAGTTGTTCGTCCGATGCCTGGCCGAGGTGAAAGCCGCCTATTACAGCCTGGATTTTTTCCTGTGGATAGAACTGCCGCACGCAGGCGAGTGCGTTGAGCAACCCCGGATGGCAGCAGCCGCAGATCACGACCAGGCCGTCTTTTTGCCGGGAAGTGAGAATTTGCTCGTCCAGGAACAGATCGGTCTGCAGCGTGCCGTTCTTGCGGATCATAAATCCCGGCGACACGCCGGCGGTGCTGGTCAGTTCCGGCAGCCGGCAGCACAGGCAGGTATCGCGGGCGATCTCCATCGTGCCGGTGTTGTACATCAGCCTGCTGGTGAATCCCGGCAGATCATCGGGCTGCCAGCTGAGGCCGGCCTGGCGCATATCATGCCCGAACCGCTCGGCAAAC
>JAAZFW010000558.1 GCA_012511525.1 Clostridiaceae bacterium | reverse complement strand
TTACGATCAGCCAGGTCAGATTCGTTTCACACCGCCGGTCAAGCCGGCCGGTCACAACGACTGGGTCCTGCTCTTGCGGCAGAGCCAGCCCAGCACCTGAAACACGCGGCCCGGCCTAAGCAGCCGGGCTTTTCTTTGCCGCGGCTGGCACCCTTGACAGAGCATTGGCTGCATGCCATAATTTAAACTGACCAGTCAGTCTAAATGAGGTGATGGTATGGTTCGCGATCAGATTATCTCAGCCGCCGTCCAGATCTTTTCCCGGCACGGGTTCGACGCGGCCGGCATGGACGAAATAGCCCAGGCGGCCGGCGTGGCCAAGGGGTCGCTGTATTACAACTTCCGCAGCAAGTCCGATCTCTTTGCCGCCGTCGTATCGGAAGGCATCGACGATTTGCATCGGCAGATCGAGCGCATCCTGAGCCGCTCCGATACCGTCCGCCAGGTCCTGGACGGATTGGTCCGGGAAAACCTCAAGGCCTGCCAGGACTACCCGGAGCTAGTCGATCTGATCATGCGCGACCAGTCGGGCGGCCTGGACGCGGCGGCCGCAAGCCGGGTTCGCGAGGCCCGGGAAGCCTATGTGCGCTACATCGCGGGCCTGCTCGAGAACGGTATGCGTGAAGGGCTGCTGCGGCGCGGCGACCCCCTGAGCTTGGCCGGCGCCTACCTGGCCTTCCTGCACGCGTTATCCAAGGCCGGCCGGATGAGAGGCCGAAGCCTGTCCGACCTGGTCGCGGAGGCCGCCGACTTGATCATGAACGGGTTGTGCCGGCCGTGAAGGTGCTGCACAACAGCCTGTTCGCGCTGAAGCTGGTTCGCGGCGCCTGCCCGTCGTACTTCCCCTGGACCTTGCTGGTTTCGCTGACCGGCGTGACGGCGCCCCTGACCGGCGTGCTGGGCATCAAGCTCCTGATCGACGCCCTGACCGCGCAGGACAGCCGCGCGACCAGCCTGATCCTGCTCGCGTTCGCCCTGCTGACGGCCCTGACGGCCCTTTTCCGCTCCTGGTACAACACCGTTTACGAACCGGCGGCCCGGGTTCGGATCGCCGGCGCTCTCGGCGCCGACCTGCTGGAGCGCATCGGGCTGCTCGACTTGTCTGTGACAGAAAACAGCGCTTTCTACAACCGGTGCAGCCGGGCAATCAGCGAAGCCAATACCCGTCCCCAAGGGGTCGTCCAGACCCTTTGCGGCCTGATCGGCAACCTCTTGTCGCTCGTCACCCTGACGGCGATCCTGCTCAGCCTGGATCCTTTTGTCTTGCTGCTGACCGCATGCGGCGCCGCCCTGATGTTCGCCCTCAACCTGAAGCGCAGTCGCCTCGGTTTTCGCCAATACCTTGAGCGCACGCTTCCGGAACGCCAGGTCAAGTATATCCAGCGCGTCTATTACGAACCTCAATACGCGCGCGAACTTCGCCTGTTTGCCATGAATCCCTTCCTGGTCGGACGCTACCGAAGCACGACCGGTTCACTGACGGGGCTGTTGAAACGCCAAGGCCTCAGAATGTGGGTCTTCAGCGGCTTGGAAAAACTGCTCAACGACTGCCTGTTTGTCGTGATCACGCTGTCCTACCTGGTGACGCGCTTTTTCGCCGGCGCGATCAGCATCGGCGGCTTCTCGGCCCTGTTCAACGGCGTTTTTCAGTTCGGGGACCAGCTTTACAGCCTGCTCGCCCGGGT
>JAAZFW010000557.1 GCA_012511525.1 Clostridiaceae bacterium | reverse complement strand
GACGGGATGTGGATCGGCTCATTCCTGCCCCGGAACCATTTTCGCCTGATGAGCTGCATCGCCGCCAAGGATCTCGAGGATCGCCACGGCCTTTTGGGTAAGCTGATCGTCCGCGTCGGACGAGCGATCCCGATCGATCGCTTCGGCAATCCGGTCCGCGGATTGATTATCGCCCGAAAAAAAGTGGAAGAAGGCAACATCCTGCTGGTGCACCCCGAGGGTACACGCTCCATCGACGGGCAGCTGGGTGAATTCAAAGACGGGGCAGCTTACATTGCCCTCAAAAGCCATGTGCCGCTGCTGCCGGTCTTTATCGACGGCGGTTACGAGGTGTTCAACCGGCACATGAAAGCGCCCCAGCCCTTCGACGCCACGCAGGGCCGCCGACGCGAGGTGATCCTGACATTCGGCAAACCGCTCGATCCGGCTGATTACAAGAACCCCAAGCAGATGACTCAGGCGCTCAGCGACTGGATGCACGCGCAATATGCCAAAAAAAGGATTCCGCGGCCAGATCTTACACGCGACGGCAATCAGTAAAAGGCGAAACGAACCGCGCCTGGCAGGATTTGAAAGCTCAAGTGGTCGCAGCTGAACGCGTCCCCGTCGTAATTGCCCAGCAGCGGTGTGCCGACCGCCTCAAGTTCTCCCGAGATAACTTGCCAGACATGTATCGCAGGGTCACCCAGGTGGGTGCCCTTTTTGTATTTTGGGATCAGCTTGATGATCCGTCCGAGCGGCAGGTCATCGACCAGGCAAAAAGCCAGGCGGCCGTCATCGAGCAGAGCTTGCGGAGCCGGGTTGTATCCGCCGCCATAGAAGCGACCGTTGCAGATAGCGGCCAGGATGAATGTCGATGTGCCATCGATGGTCTGGCGCTAACCGTCTGGCTGCAAAGCCTCGATCTTATAGCGCATGTGATAGGAGCGGCGTCCGAACAAGGACTGAAGAATCGCCAGCGGGTAGACGGCACTGCCCAAGAGACGCAGACGACGGTTCAACTGAGCCGCCTTGATCTGCACCTTGGTGTCGAAGCCGAGCGAGGTGATGTTGATGCAGGTTTCCTGGCCGATCCTGATCGCGTCGATCGGGCGAATTTGGGGGTGGGGCAACTTCGGCAGCAGTTCGTCCACGTCTCGGGTGCTTAGCGCCGTCCGAGCCAGATCGTTGGCGGTACCGATGGGCAAAATACCCATGGCTGAATCGGTTCCGGCGACACCTGCGGCCACCTCGCGGGCTGTGCCGTCGCCGCCGCAGGCAAAGATAACCGCCCGGCTCCCGTAGGTCACAGCCAGTTCGGCCGCAAGTTCGGTCGCGTGACCGGGCCTTTCGGTCAGCAGGATCCGGCAGCCAGGCTGGCCTGACGCCCGTGCGAAAACCGCCTCGATCCGGCCGGCCAGACGGGCGCCGTTCCGCCGGCCTGCCCGCGGGTTGATGATAAAACAAAAGACATCCGGTTGCCTGACTTCAGTCAAAGCCATCTGCCCCCTCAATCTATAGGTTTGTGCTCAGGTGTCCGCGGTTCGGCCGCATTTTCCGGCTTCTGTGCGATTGGGTCGATGTTCTTGCCGGTCAGTTCCTGCCATCTCAATTTCTGGCGGGCCATCAGGTCGCTGATTTTTCCGATCTCGATCGGCCTTCTGATTTTCTGGGTCGTCGTCTTGACCATTTCCTGGAAACTGAACACATACTGACGGATGCCCTTGAACGCGGGCAGCCTGGCGTTGATGTCACGGATCAGCTTTTCAAGCTGCGCGCCGATGCTGCTGTCGTCAGGTGCTTGCCCGATGGCTTCCTGAAGGCGTTCCCGGTCGACAACCAGCTTGGCGGTAACGATGACGTCGCCATCCTGGCCTGTCTCGCCCCAGACAAGGGACTCTTTGATCCAGCCGGCTTGCCCGATCAGGTATTCTATCTCTTCAGGAAACACTTTCTTGCCGTTTTTCAGCACGATCATCGACTTGACCCGGCCGGTGATGCTGATGCACTTCGTCTTCGGATCGAGCCGGCCCAAGTCGCCGGTGTGAAACCAGCCGTCCGCGTCGATCACCTCTGCCGTCAGTTCCGGCTCCTCGAAATAACCCTGCATCACGATCGGACCACGCACCAGGATCTCGCCGTCATCGCCGGGCTGTTCGCTGTCGATAGCGACCTCAACGCCGGCAACCGGCTGGCCCACCGTGCCCGGAACAAAGATCTTCGAGTTGCAGCCGCAGACCACCGGCGCGGTTTCGGTCAGGCCATATCCCTGCAGGATCCGGATGCCGACCGCATCAAAAAAGCGGATGATGTCCGGATCGATCGGCGCCGCGCCGCAAATGCCCAGGTGCAAGCGACCGCCGAACGCTTCAAGAATCTGGCGGTAGACCAGGCGGCGAAGGTCGATGCCCACGCGCCTCAGTCCCTGTGTCAAGGGGATCAGCTTGCGCACCAGTTTGTCTTTTCCGGACTTGGCCAGACTTTGCTGAACTTTGGCGTAGAAGTTGGCAAACAGGAGCGGCACGCCGATGATCATGTCGATGCCGTATTCCTGCATGTTCTTTTGAATATAGCGCAGCCCGTCTGCCTCGTGAATCTCCGCGCCGATATAAAGCGCCATGAACAGGCCGCAGGTGTTCTCAAAGGTGTGGTGCAGCGGAAGAACCGACAGCATTCGCGTACCCGGTTCCAGCTTGACCATGCCGGCAATGCCGCGGATATCGGCACAGACATTGGCATGGCTCAGCATGACCGCTTTGGCGGCGCTGGTCGTTCCGGATGTGAACAGCAAGGACATCAGGGCATCCGGTTGGATGGCCGCCTGGCGGTAGCTGCTGTCGCCGCCCTCGAGCCTCGCCCGGCCCCATTCCAGCAGGGTGCCCAGGCGCATCCAGATGGTCTGTCCCCTGGTCTCCAGGTGCTCTTCGGGCGATGCCCAATCCAGCTCGTCCTCGGTGGACGGCTTGCCGGGCCTCATGCAGATGAACAGGCGAAGCGATGCCGTTTCGGCCTTTTTCTGCTGCAAAATATCCTGGAACTGGGGATCGTAGAAGATGACTTCGACGCCACCGCGCTGGATCAGGCCAGTCAGCTCTTCGGGAGGCAACAACCGGTCGAGCGGTACGGCGATACCCGCACCGCAGACAACCGTGGTAAAGGCCAGGCTCCAGGCGTAGCTGTTCTCCCCGACAACCGCGATCCGGCTGCCTGAAAAGCCCAGCGCGCACAGGGCGGTTCCCAGCGCATCGACATCCTTGCGAAATTCCGTGTACGTTCTTGTCTGCGGCGGATCGGCCGGTTTGTCGCGAAACCGGAACGCGACCTTGTCGCCGAACAGGTCGACAGACTGGTCCAGCATCTCCCGAAGCGTGTCGAATTGACGAACCGAAAAATACTGCTTCCCCTGGATTCTTTGCATCTATTTCGCCCCCGGATCCAATTTTCGTCCAATAAAGCTGATAATATCGCCCATCGTTTTGATCCGGTCAATATCTTCATCCGTTATCTGCAGATGATAGTGTTCTTCCAACTCGATGACCAGTTCATACAGGGCCAGCGAATCCATATCCAAATCCCGGATCAGGTCGGTGTGTTCGTTGAATTGGTCTTCCGATTGCCCGGTAACCGCGGCCAAGGCCCCACTGACGATCTTGGCGATTGACTCTTTCGCCTGATTAGGCATTTTCATGTCCTCCTGTCATGGTTCGGACTTGTTTGCTTTTACGTTTCGCCTCGGTCTCCATTGCGACCGGATCGGTGTAATGCTTGTATTGCTCGTTGACAAAACGGGCAATACGCTCAAGCGTTGCAAGAAGAATCTGCTGTTGATCCTGGTCTAAAGGATTTGTCAGCCGGTCAACCAGCAGGGTATGGAATTTGGCATGCATGCGGTAGGCCAGCTTGCCCTTTTTCGTCAGGCGAACCCGAACCACGCGCCGGTCGTGCGGATCGCGCCGCCTCTCGACATAACCCTTGCGAACCAGCCGGTCGACAGCAACGGTCAATGTCCCGGTTGTGATCTCCAGTGCAGCTGCCGTTTCGCTCATGGTCTTGCTGTCATAAAGGCCAATGCCTTCCAGCGTATGCATTTCTGCTACAGACAAGTCGCTGAAGTTGCCCCGGCTGAGTGCTTTCTCCTCCGTGACCAGAATATGGTCAAATATCTCGAGCATCAGCTGGTTTACGCGTTTTTCATAATCGTTCATCGGCTGCCTGGCGGCTGACACCTCCTATCTGATCTGGAGAAAGTTTGAATATCAAATAGTCTACCGCTCTTGTGAATTTTCTGCAAGCATCAGGTACGGGCGAAGCTGGGCGTACTGGCTGTAACGCACGTGTACCGAGGCTTGAATGCCCTCGGGGAGATATGTGACCGAATCGATGCGCCCGTTTTGCCGGACAAGATCAAGCAAAGAGGCCTGGCTATAGGGCAACAGAAGTTCGACGGCGAGCATGTGGGCAGAAGCAAAATCAGCCAAGGCCTGCCGCAACGCATCCAGCCCGGCTCCTGTCAGCGCTGAAACCGGGAACACCTGTCGACCCTGGCTGGCGGCGATGGCCATGGCCTGTTCGCGGATCAGGCCGGACGGGTCATGATCGACCGTATCCAGGTCTGCCTCAGCTGGTTCGCCCGGGATCATGTCCATTTTATTGAAGACAAAATAGCGAGGCTGGGTCGAAGCACCCAGCTGATCCAGGAGTTGCTCGACAACAGCCATTTTCGCAGCCGCATCCGGAGAAGCAGCATCAATGACCTCGAGAATAAGATCGGCGTCCGCCACTTCTTCGAGTGTCGCGTGAAATGCGTCGACGAGATGGTGCGGTAATCGGCGGATCAGGCCAACCGTATCGACCATTAAAACGGCATTCCCGCTGGGCAGCATCAGTCGGCGCACGCTGGGATCCAGCGTTGCGAACACCTGGTCGGCGGTGAACAGGTCGCCGGCACACAGCGTGTTGATCAAGGTTGACTTGCCGGCGTTGGTATAGCCGACTACGGCGATACTCATCATCTCATTGTCATGGCGGTGCTGGCGCAACCGATCCCGTCGAATGGCGACATCCGACAAGGCTTTACGGAGCGTGGCTATGCGTCGGTTGATGTGACGGCGGTCACTTTCCAGTTTTGTTTCACCCGGGCCGCGTGTTCCGATTCCGCCGCCCAAGCGGGATAATGACCGGCCAAACCCTGTCAGATGGCTCAACCGGTATTGCAGTTGGGCCATTTCGACCTGGAGCTTGCCTTCGTGGCTGCGCGCGCGCCGGGCAAAGATATCCAGAATAAGGAGCGTGCGGTCGATGACTTTGCAGTCCGTGATCTGGCTGATGTTACGAATCTGGGCGCCAGTCAGCTCATCGTCGAAAATAACGGTGTCTGCGGTCAATGCGGCGCAAGCGGCGGCGAGCTCGTCGATCTTTCCTTTGCCGAGCACAGTGGCGGGGTCGGGAGCCGGGCGGCGCTGGCTGATCCGGCCAACGACAACAGCTCCGGCAGCCAGAGCCAGTTCACCCAATTCATCGAGGGAACGATCAGCTTCTTCCAGTTCTTCTGACGTTGATCCTGTGATCAGGCCAACCACAACAACCCGCTCCTGGAGCGGTTTTGTCTCTTGCGGTCTTTGCTCGTCGCGACGGCTTGCCATTTTCT
>JAAZFW010000556.1 GCA_012511525.1 Clostridiaceae bacterium | reverse complement strand
GGGGAGATCCGGCGCCAGTTGGCTCTGGAAACCGATCCCGATCTGCGCGCCAACCTCGCGGCGATGCTTGAAGCCAACGACCATATCGCCACCTTGCCGCCGCGTACGCTGCGCGAAGCCTGCCAGTTCATGGCCTGGTACAATGTCGCGGGCCGTGCCTACAACCGCGAGGGATGCGGCGGCCAGCTGGACATGCTGCTCCGGCCGTATTATGAACGCGACCGCGCCGCCGGCCTGATCGACGACGAGGACGCCGTCTTTTTGCTGACCGGCCTCTTGATGTCCGACACCAAGTATTACCAGCTGGGCGGCCCCGACGCCGGCGGGCAGGATATCACCAACCGGCTATCCTGGCTGATCCTCGAGGCGGCCGATCGCCTGAACGTCAGCGCCAACCTGACCATTCGGGTGCACGACGGGCTTGACCGGGCCTTTTTCCGCCGCGGCGTCGCGCTGCTCTTCAAACACAAGAACGGCTGGCCGCGTTTTTCCGGTGACGAGTCGCTCGTCAGAGGGTTCATGAGAAACGGCTTTAGCGCTGAACTGGCTCGGCAGCGGATCGCCGTCGGCTGCAACTGGATGGCGATTCCCGGCGTGGAGTACTGCCTCAACGACAGCATCAAGATCAACCTGGCCCGGATATTCATGGTGGCTTTCGACGAATTGCTTGACAAGGATCCAGATCCAACTCTGGACAAGCTTTGGGACAACTTTGCGTATCACCTGGGCCAAGCCATCGAGGTGGTCTGCAAAACGACGGATTTCCACCGGCGCACCAACCGCTACAATTCGCCGGAGCTGTTCCTCAACCTGTTCTGCCATGGCCCGATCGAGAAGGGACGGGACGCGTCCGCCAAGAGCCTCGACTACTACACGATCGGAATCGACGCGTCCGGTATCGCGGTCGCCGCGGATTCCTTCGCGGCGCTCGACCAGCGGGTGGTCCGCGAGCGGCGGCTGACTTGGCAGGGTGTAGCCGGGGCGCTGCGCAGCAATTATGCCGGGCCTGATGGGGCCATGATCCGCGCTTTTCTCTTGTCGGCACCCAAGTATGGCCAGCGCGACAGCCTGGGCCAGCAGTGGGCGGTGAAGATATCCCGCCTGTTCACCCATCTTACGGTCAACGGCGTCTCGGAAGAGGGCATCCAGTTCATCCCCGGGCTGTTCTCATGGTCGCGAACGATCGCCTACGGCAAGCAGGTCGGGGCGACCCCGGACGGGCGGCTGGCCTTTGCCCCGATCAACCACGGCGCCAACCCGATGCCCGGTTCGGTCAAGAACGGCGAACTGACCACCTTGTCCGAAGCGATCGCGTCGGTTCAATGCGGCCGGGGCAACACAGCGCCGTTCCAGCTGGAACTCGACCCGGGCATTACGGCGGCCGAGGGCGGCATCGAGCGGGTCATGGCGCTGCTGGAAACCCATCTCAAGCGCGGCGGCACCCTGATCAACATCAACATTGTCGATGCCGAGCAAATCCGCGCCGCGCACCGCGAGCCGGAACGGTTCCCCGACCTGGTGGTCCGGGTCACCGGCTTTACCGCATATTTCATGACCTTATCGCCCGAATTCCGCCAGCTGGTCGTCGACCGATTGATCACCAGCTGAACAATTTCTCAGGAGGTGCCCTGTGAAAATCACCGGCATGCACACCATCGTGGTTGGCAATCCGTGGAAAAACTGGCTCTTCGTCAAACTGACGACCGACGAGGGGATCACCGGACTGGGTGAATGTACATACGGCTTGGGCACGCGGGCGGTCGAAGCGATGCTCGAGGAAATGCGCGACCTGATCATCGGGGAAGACCCAACCCGGATTGAAGGCCTTGGCGACACGTGGCAAAAAGCCCTGTTCCTGGTGCACGGGCCGATTATCTCCGCCGCGCTCAGCGGCCTGAACATCGCCTGCTGGGACATCGCGGCGAAAGCGGCCGGATTGCCGCTTTACCGATTGTTAGGCGGCCAAACACGCCCCCGGATCCGGGCTTATGCCAACGGCTGGTACCAGGGTCCGCGCGAACCGTCTTTTTTCGCCGAACGAGCCGCCGAGGTCGTCACTATGGGCTACACCGCTCTCAAGTTCGATCCTTTTGGTCACGCCTACCAGTTTCTGGAGCCTGCCGAGGAAAAGAAATCGATGGCGATTGTCGCTGCGGTGCGCGATGCTGTCGGAGACGAGATCGACCTGATGATCGAGGCGCACGACCGTTTCAGTGTGGCGACCGCTATCCGGATCGGACGTCTGCTCGAAGCATACCGTCAGATGTGGTTCGAGACACCGGTCTTGTCTTACGACATCGCGGCGACACTGGATGTGGCGCGCGCCATACCCGTTCCGGTTGCTTCCGGCGAACGCTTCACATCCCTGAACCAGTTGTCTGAACTGCTGCAGGGTCGGATCGTATCCATTGCCCAGCCGGAGACGCTCCGGATCGGCGGCGTTTCCGGACTACTTAAGGCTGGCGCGATCGCGCACGGCTATGGCGCCCATCTGGCGCCGCACAGCGCCCAGAGCACGTTTACGACCGCCGTCAACACGCATCTTGGCGTGGTGATTCCCAATGTGCTGATCCAGGAATGCTTCGACGACTTTCATGTCGCCTGGGCCCGGGATGTGTTGTCCGGCTGTCCCCGGGTCGTGCAGGGATTCTTGCAGCCGGGCGAGCAGGCCGGTATCGGGGTCGAGCTGGACGAGTCGGAAGCGGCCAAGCACCCTTATAGTCCGAAACATCGCCTGCGCCTTTTTGAGGCTGGCTGGGAATGGCGCGGGTCACGGCCTTCCTGAACCAGGCCTATCGCGCCCGCGGATCTTCGGGGTCGTAGTCCGACCAGTCGACCAGCCAGGGCTTTTCGGTGCGGAAGGGCGTCTTGAACTTGTTCTCGAGAATGCCACACTTTTCCATGTTGACCATGCAGGCGCGGATGCAGCCGCGTCCGCCGCAGATCGCTTCGCCGTGCGTGAAGGTGTTGGCCGGCTTCTTGTAGAATGGCGTGTATGGGGACGGCTTGAAGTCGTCGCGGCCGGCGATGTAATGGCCCTTTTCGCCTTCCCTGACCGCTTCGGCACCGCGGAACGCCCAGAGGCACTTGTAGGGATCGAACTCGCCCCACTCGACTTCGTGTC
>JAAZFW010000555.1 GCA_012511525.1 Clostridiaceae bacterium | reverse complement strand
TATTATTTACAAACTGTTCACACATTAGGCAACTACATCTCAGGTTTTCCACTTGACATGCTGCAAACAGGGCGTTTCAGGACTTGTTTTGTCTGTTTTCATTGATTTCGGTCGAAAGACGGGTTAAGATATTTAGCTATGTCTTTGGACTGCTGATAATTCTTATAGTGACGGTAGGCTTTGGCGAACGCCGCCTGCCAGATTGGTGTTCCATCCGGCCAGTTGATGTACTTTTCACCTTCGTCTTTGTCCGTTGAGAGGTAGAAAATTTCCATGAATGAATTGAGCATGAGAGGGAACGCTTCTGGATGCTCGCACGTGCCGCTGGTCAGGTAATAACCCGCGACACCGACGCCGACAGACGGGAATATAAACGGTTTGCCGCTCTTGGTGGGCATTTCGAAAAACGAAAGCTCGCACTTGCTGTCATTGTTTTTGGCCGCCTGCCAGGCTAACGGATGCCAGAACGGATCCATGTTGAATCCGACGGTGCCAGCCGCAATATTCTCCGCGCGCTTGGTTCCGCTCGACGTACCAAATTCGGGATCGATGTATCCAGCTTCGAACCAGGTGGCAAACTGGGCAACGGCTTCTTTCATTTCAGGCTGCAAGACGCCAGACTGCAAGCTTCCATCCGGCATTTCCACCCAGTGATCCGGATACGCACCAAACATAGGTGCCATCGCAGTCAATCGTGAGAGACCCGAGTCTTCACTGATCGACCAGGCAACACCGCCAGGTTTTTTGTCTTTGACAGCTGCGAAGAACGCTTCAAGGTTCTGGAATGTTGTTAACGGCTGAGCGCCCAGCAGATCAAGCCAGTCCTGGCGAACATGGATGACATTGGCCGATTCATGGGCTAGTGTCGTCCAGGGAATGGCATACATTTTATCGTCACGCATACAGGCTTCGAACGGCATCATGCCGGCTTCCATCATCAGGTCCTTGGTGGTCTGGGTCGTATACACGTCGTAGACTTCATCCACCGCCTGAATCAAGCCATATTCGAAGGCTTGTTGAAACTGAATCGCATTGGCATTGAAGAAATCCGGCACATCGCCGCCGGCCAGCATCAGGTTGACGCGCTCGGTATACTGAGCCGAATCGACAATCCACATGTATTCCAGATTAATGCCATAGCGGTCCCGGTACAGGTCGATCCAGGCGTTGTCTTCATTGTCCCAGGCGCCGCCCGATGCGGCGGCGACATCCTGATCGACGATCGTAATGGTTATCGGCGGATCGAACTTAAAGTCGGGCCCGGGTTCTGCTCCGGTACTGGTTGTTGTCCCACCTGTGGTCGTTCCGCCCGTGGTCGTTCCGCTCGTTGTGGTCGCTTTCGTCGTTCCTGATGCCGTGGTCGTTGTCGTTGGTGTTCCTGTGCAGCCGGCAAGCAGGCCGACTACGAGAACACAGATGAGAACTGCTGACAGGTATTTTTTCATCTTCTTACCCCCGTTTGCATCATTTGCTCCTGACGAGCTTGTATTCTCTTGGGTGTTGGCTATCCGTAATCCGAATGGACGCTTTAACCC
>JAAZFW010000554.1 GCA_012511525.1 Clostridiaceae bacterium | reverse complement strand
TGCGTCTGGTTCCAGCCGGATGTGCACCACATCGCGGCAGCCGGCCTGGAGCCGTCCCAGGCACTGCTCGCGTTTCAAGGACGCTGCGCCTATGTCCATATGCAAGGCTACGCGATCATCCCCGGCGAGGGGTTCGATCCTCAGGTGCCGCGCCGCACCGTTCCGGTCGGCGAAGGAAATCTCAACTGGCCCGGCATCGTGGCGGCCTGCCGACAGATCGGCGTCCGCCTGTATGTCGTCGAACAGGATTTTTGCATCGGCGACCCGTTTGACGAAATAACCCAAAGTTACCAGGCCCTGCAAAAGCTGGGCGTGGCGGATGATTAGGAACTGGATATCAACCCCTTAGGAGGACAAGATGAGCCAAATTGGACTGCAAATGTACACCATGCGCCATGTCTCGGGGGATCGAGAATCGTTTTTGAATACGCTGGACCGCCTGGTCGAAATCGGCATCGAGGACGTCCAGATCAGCGTTCCCGCTTTCATGACCTGCGGGGAATTGTCCGAAGAACTCAGGCAGCGAAAAATGAAGGCCGATTCGGTTTTCTGCTCCACGGTCAGGATCCTGGACAGCATAGTCCAGATCCGGCGCGAAGCGGAACTCCTGCACACAGACGTGCTGCGCACCGACTCGATTCCGGCGGCGCTGCGCAAGGATGCGGCCGGCTATCGCCAGTTTGCGTCCGACCTGAACCGCCAGGGCGAAGCCTTGAAAAAGATCGGGCTGGCCTATATGTACCATTTCCACGCTTTCGAGTTTGTCAGCTTCGGCGACATCCGCGGCATCGACATCCTGCTCGGCGAGACCGATCCCGAGCTGGTGCTCTTTCAGCCAGATGTCTTCTGGCTGACCAGCGCCGGCACCGAACCGTCGGATTTTCTCTGGCGGTTCGCCAACCGGGCCCGTTACATGCATGTCAAGGATTACGCCATCCGTCAGCTCGAAGGCGCGATTGAAAACGTCCCCAGCCACTTCGCGCCGGTCGGCACCGGCAATCTCAACTGGCCCGGCATTTTAAAGACCGCCGAGTCTATCGGCATCGAACGCTTTGTCATCGAGCAGGATATCGTCGAGGGCGATGTGTTTGCGGCCGTCAAGCTGAGCGTCGACAACCTGAAGAAGATGGGCTTGTCCTGAACGGGCAACAAAGGAGCAATATGAACACACTGGACAGACTGAGAATCAAGAACCGTCGCCCGGTCCTGCCGGTCAGCGACCCGGCGTTCAGCCGTTACGGCCGCGTGGTCACGGGACTAGCTGACGACAGCTGGATGAAGCTGCTGGCCGAAACGCCGCTGCCGGAGCAGGGCGTCACCTATCTGCCTCAAGTTGAGACCCTGCAGGCGCATCTGGGCGGCAAGCTTCGCTTGTTTTTCGGCGACATGCCCGTACAGGCCGGCACCTGCAACGGGCACAACAGCCTGACCGCGGCGCTGGAATACCACAAGAGCAGCGAACTGAACCTGGCCACAGAGGATATCGTCCTGGTGCTGGGCAGCCTG
>JAAZFW010000080.1 GCA_012511525.1 Clostridiaceae bacterium | reverse complement strand
GATTACCTGACCAAGACCGCTCCGGTCAGACGCACCTCGTCGTCCTCCGGATCCTCCGGTTCCTCATCGTCCTCCTCCGGCAGCGGCACGCTCTACAGCGGCGACGCTGGAAAAATCGTCGATCTGGCCTACCAGGCGCTGGGTGTCCCCTATGTCTGGGGCGCGGAAAGCCTGCGCGGCATGGACTGCACCGGCCTGACCTACTGGGCCTACCGTCAGATCGGGGTCTCGGTGCCCCGCTCGACCAGCGGCTATTACAAGGCCGGCGTCGGCGTCTCCTACAGCAACATCCGCCCGGGCGACGTCATCGCCTGGGATGCCCATCCGCGCGACGGCCGCACAACCCTCAGCCATGTCGGCATCTATGTCGGCAACGGCATGATGATCCACGCCTCGTCACGCCTGGGTAAAATTGTCAAGCAAAGTGTTTCGGAGTATATCTCCTGGGGCTGCAAGATCATCACGATCCGTCGTTTTGTGAGCGGCTGACTGAAAAAGGACTGATCGCCCTGACAGCCCGCTGTCTGAACCGGACCGACCGTGCGCAGACAGCGGGTTTTTTAAGCGAAAAAGCTGCCACTTGAGGATACGCGCCTAAATGCCTATAATGGAGGCTCAGGCCGTTCGCACGTGAGCTTGCATCGCGGGCTGGCAGGCGGACCGATCTGTCAAGAACAAGAAAGGACGTGCAACTGGATTATGGCCAAACGATCATTTTCCCGGGCCGGAATCAAGGCCAGGCCGATGACCTTTTTCATCGTTGCCGGCATTATTCTGCTCGGGTTGCTGCTCACGCTGACGGGTGCCAAATTGCCGGTTCCCGGACAGCAGGAGCTGCTGCAGCTCTACAGCATGCGGGAGATCCGCTTCGGAATCGACATCCGCGGCGGTGTCGAAGCGGTTTTCCAAGCCAGGGACTACGAAGGAGTTCCGTCATCTGCAGACCTCGATTCCGCGCGCAGCGTCATCGAGCTCAGAATGGACAACCTGCAGATCCTGGACCGCGAGGTGACGGTCGACAAGACCAACGGCAGGATACTGGTCCGCTTCCCCTGGAAATCGGACGAGACGGATTTCAACCCGGAACAGGCGCTCAAGGAATTGGGTGAAATGGCCCGGCTGACTTTCCGCGATCCGGACGGCAATGTCGTGCTCGAGGGCAACGATGTCGCCCGCAGTTTCGCCGCGATCAACCAGGAAACAGGCGAGCCGATCGTTGAACTGGAACTGAGCGCCACCGGCGCGGCCAAGTTCACCGAGGCGACCGGCAAGCTGGTTGGCAAGATCATCTCGATCTACATGGACGACACGGTGATCTCCGAACCCATGGTCAAGACGCAGATCACCGGCGACAGCGCCTACATCGACGGGATGGCGGATGTGCAGGAGGCGGTGGCCCTGGCTGAGAAGATCAACGCCGGCGCGCTGCCCTTTGCCCTCCAGGCGATCAGCTCCAGCTCGATCAGCCCGACCATGGGCCAGGATGCCCTGCGCGTCATGCTGCAGGCCGGCCTGATCGCGTTTTTGGCCATCTGCCTGTACATGCTGCTCTATTACCGCCTGCCGGGCTTTGTCGCCTGCTTTGCCCTGCTCGGGCAGATCACCGGCATCCTGCTGGCGATCTCGATCCCGCAGCAGACCTTGACGCTGCAGGGCATCGCCGGCATCATCCTGTCGATCGGGATGGGCGTCGACGCCAACGTCATCATTTCGGAGCGTATCAAGGAAGAGCTCCGTTCGGGCTGTTCGCTGCAGACTGCGCTGAGCAACGGGTTCACCCGCGCCTTTTCCTCGGTTCTGGACGGCAACGTCACCGTGGCGATCGCCGCTGTCATCCTGATGATCTTCGGCTCCGGCTCGATGCTGTCTTTCGGCTACTCGCTGCTGGTCGGCGTCATCCTCAACGGCTTGACCGGCGTGACCGCCTCCCGGCTCATGATCGGATCGCTCAGCCAGTTTAAGAAACTGCAGAATCCTTGGCTTTATGGCCGGAAGGGGGTCGGACAGAATGTTTAGTTTTTACAAAAACCGCCGCTGGTTCTTCGCCCTGTCCGCGCTCCTGATGGTTGTCGGCATCCTGACCGCCGTCTTCGCCGGTGTCGAGATGGACATCACCTTCCAGGGCGGCAGCATCCTCAAGTACGATTTCTCCGGTACGATCGACCTGGAGCAGGCCGATGACGCGATCGGCAAGGCGATCGGGAAGACTGTCACCTGCCAGATCGTGACCAGCCTCGGCGACCAGGCGACAAGCCTGGTGGTCAACGTCGCCGGCAACGAAGCCCTGCTGCCGGAGAACATGACCCAGCTTGAGACGGCGCTGGCCGCGACGTTCCCGTCGCAGACCTTCGAACTCCAGTCAGCCAACCTGGTCGACCCGTTTATCGGGCGCGAGCTGCTTACCAAGGGCGTCTGGGCGATCGTGATCGCCTCGATCCTGATCGTGGCCTATGTCTGGTTCAGCTTCCGCTCCATGTCCGGCCCGTCGGCCGGAGTCATGGCCCTGGTCGCGCTGTTTCACGACGTCATACTCGTATTTTTCGTGTTCGTCGTGCTGCGCATTCCGCTGAACGAGTCCCTGGTCGCGGTGGTGCTGTCCATCCTCGGCTTTTCGATCAACGACACGATCGTGGTTTATGACCGCATCCGGGAAAACGAGCGCATCTACAACGGCAAAATGCCGCTCCCGGATTTGGTCGACCTTTCGATCAACCAGTCGCTGACCCGCTCGATCAACACCAGCCTTTGCACGCTGGGTGCCGTCGCAGTCGCCTATATCTTCGCAACAGCCTACAACATCGACAGCATCAAGCAGTTCGCCCTGCCCATGATGATCGGCCTGGTCAGCGGCACCTATTCGAGCATCTGCCTGGCCGGACCGCTCTGGGTGATGTGGAAGACCCACGGCGGGCGCACGGGCTACTGATCTAAAACCTCTTTTATCACCTTTGAAAAGTCCCGTTCTGTCATGGAACGGGATTTTTTGTTATCATGGGGGCAGCAACACGCCGTCCCATCCGGCGGCACCAGGAGATTATGCCATGAAAGCAGATGTCACCATCCTGGCCAGCGATATCGGCACCAGCAGCGTCAAGACAATCCTTTACCGGCCTGACGGGAGCCCGGTCGGCTCGTCGTCCTTTGCCTACCCGACCCGATACGACCAGCCGGGCTGGGCCGAGCAGGATCCAAATGACTGGTGGAAGGCCTACACCCGCAGCATTTGCGAACTGGTCCAGCGCCACCCGCGGGAGATGGCCGTTATCGCTGTGATCGGCCTGAGCGGCCAGATGCTGGGCTGTCTGCCCGTGGATGCACACGGCCGGCCGCTTTATGCAGCCCTGATCCATGCTGATGCCCGCGCGGTTGCCCAGGCCAGCCAGATCGGGCAGGCTATCGGCGCCCAAACCCTCTACGAGCGGACCGGCAACATCCTTGATGCGCGCTCCGGCCTGGCCAAGCTGCTCTGGTTCAAGCAGCACCGACCCGAGATCTACCGGCACGCGGACCGTTTTCTCCAGGCTAAGGACTTCATCGCCGCCCAGCTGACCGGACAGATCGATGCCACGGACTATGCTGACGCCGTGCATGCCCAGTGGATCGACCTGGGCCGCAAGACAGCCCTGGCCGACATTTTCGCAGAGTTGGGCCTGGCCGCCGGCAAGATCCCCCAGGCGCGGCCCGGCACATCGCTCATCGGCAGCTTGTGCGGGCCATCTGCCGCCCAGCTAGGCCTGGCCGCCGGTATCCCTGTTGTCGCCGGTTCCGGCGATGGTTCATGCGCTGCCGTCGGAGCCGGGGCCGTGAGGCCGGACGATGTCTACGCCTGCCTGGGCACAACCGCCTGGATTTCCCGCATTGCCGCCGAACCGGTGATCGACGGCCGGCAGCGGTTGTTCAACCTGGTGAGTACGGACGGCCAATCGTACGGTGTGATCGGCACGACCCAGAACGCCGGCCAGTCGGTGCGCTGGGCCATGTCGCTGTTCGGTGACACGTCGGAGCGCGATTTTGACGCCCAGGCGCTTTTGGCCCCGCCAGGCAGCGATAACCTGGTCTTTTTGCCTTACCTGGACGGGGAGCGCACCCCGGGTTTCGACACGACGGCCCGCGGCATCTTTTTTGGCATCAGCAGCCGCCACGGGCCTTGCCATTTCCGGCGGGCCGTCCTGGAAGGGGTGGCGCTGGCCTTGCGCAGCATCACCGCCGTCTTGCGCGAACAGGGCGAGATCGGGCAGATGCGCCTGATCGGGGGCGGGGCCCGCTCCGACCTGTGGCGCGCCATGATCGCAGCGGCCTGCCGCCTCGAGCTGATCCGCATGGCGACGCCCGCCGGCGACGCCACGGCCCTGGGTGCCGCGCTGACCGCCGGGGTAGGTGTCGGCCTGTACCCGGACCTGTCCGCAGCCGTGCGCGTCGTCCGCCAGGAATCGCGGGATTTGCCCGACAAGGACTGGTCCGACTGCTTCGACCATCTGGATCGGACATATGCGCAGCTCTACCCGTTGAATCGCGTGTTGTTTGCCAAACCGTAAAGGCGGATCGTCCGCTGCATGGAGGTGTACCATGACAAGCCGCATCAAAAAG
>JAAZFW010000553.1 GCA_012511525.1 Clostridiaceae bacterium | reverse complement strand
GTGGCCAGCGTCTTGCCGACCAGCTGGCCGGCGTAATTGGCGATCAGGACCTTTTTGCCAAGTCCGATCAAAAAGCGGGTCAGGCCGCTGGAAAAGCCGCTCCAGGTCATCTTGCGATTGTCGATCTGCAGCGCGACATCGGCATAGCGCACAATCGGGCCGGCGATCAGCTGCGGGAACAAGGCTTCGTAGAGCAGGAAATTGATCCGCGATTTCTGCACCTTCGTGTTGCCGCGGTACAGGTCGATGGCGTAGGTCAGCGTCTGGAACGTATAAAAGGAGATGCCGATCGGCAAGTTGAACTTCGGCACCGTAAGCTCCAGGCCGGTCAGGCTGTTGATGTTCTCCACGGCGAACCCCAAGTACTTGAACACCGCCAGCGAGGACAGGGCGGCGACCACCGCCATCACCAGGTAGCGTTTGGAGCGGGGCGTGCCGCGCGTGCGGTCAATCTGAAGCCCGGCCCAGTGGATGAAAAGCCCGGTCAGGATCATCAGGATCACCCAGACCGGTTCGCCCCAGGCATAGAAGAACAGCGAGAAGAGCAGCAGGATCAGGTTTTTGCTGCGCATGCTGCCGGCTGCCATGTAGCAAAGCAGGCAGGCGGGCAGAAAAGCATACAGGAAGATCAGACTTGAGAAAACCATGCTGAAAACGACTCCTTTTTGCGTTCTGGATCAGCCATCGCGGCCGTCGGCACGGACGCAGGCTACGGACACAGGCTGATTGTACATCAGACGCTGCGGGATTCAAGATGTTCCCGCGCCGATTGGCCTGACCGCATCCATGTCCTCCACTATACGATGAACGGGCTCTCCTTGCAATTGGAACTTTGCGGCCGGGTACACGGCCGTTCGCTGTTCAGTCAGGTATTTTTGTATTATAATGGTGGCAATCACAGGGAAAACACTCGCTAAAGGAGCACCAGCGTGAACGACAAAATCAGGGCGATTACATACGGCGGCATTCTATCGGCGGTCATCCTGTTGGCGACCTGGGTGATCAAGTTTCCGATTCCAGGCGGATACGGATACATCAACTTCGGTGACGGCGCCATCTTCGCCGCCGCTGTTGTGCTCGGCCCGTTCGCAGCCATCTGCGCGGCGATCGGATCGGTTTTCGCCGACCTTCTGGCCGGTTTTCCCCAGTACATGATCCCGACTTTGATCATCAAAGGCCTGATGGGCCTTATTGCCGGCGTTGTGCTCAGACGCAGGAAATCTTTGGCCTGGCCCGGTCAATTGCTGCTTTTCGCGCTTTGCGAAATCATCATGGTCGGTGGGTACTTTGTCGCCGAAATCCTGCTTTACGGAATCGCCGCCGCTTTGGGCACGCTGATCTTCAACACGCTGCAGGGTCTGGCCGGCATCGCGACGGGCCTGGCAATCGTTCCGTTTGCCCGCCGCATCAAAATCTGATCGTCCATGGCCTGTTTTCTTACACAAACATCGAACTGTTTCGGGGGCGCATCGTGACCGATCACGTGGCAGCATCGCCGGAAGACCAGGAGCGTCTTTGGGTCGAACAAGCTCAGGCAGGGGACGCCGACGCGTTCGCCTGGCTGGTCGAGCATTATTCCGGGCGTATCTTTGCAGCCTGTTTCAGCTTTTTGGGCAACCGGCAGGACGCCGAAGACTGCGTCCAGGACACGTTCATCAAGGCTTACCGAGCCCTGAAGGACTACGGGTTTATGGCGTCTTTCTATACCTGGGTGTACCGGATCGCCGTCAACACGTGCCTGGATTTCAGGCGCCGGAGCGCTCGCCAGCCCCAAATTTCTCTGGATGAAGGCATTGAGACCGATGACGGACAGGTTGTCTTTCAAGTGGCCGACCATGCGCCGCTGCCTGACGAACTGGCCGAAAGCAATGAACTGAGAAACCTGATCCGGACCGAAATCGCCGCCCTGCCCCCGATGATGCGCCAGATCCTCGTGCTGCGCGATCTGGAGGGCTTAAGTTACCGCGAGCTCGCCGAGCTGCTTGACCTTTCGGAAGGCACCGTCAAGTCGCGCCTGGCCCGGGCCCGTCAGCAGCTGATGCGCCGGATCAAAAAAAAGGAAAAATCGGTCTGGAACAATCTGTTGGCGCTGCTCGTCTAACAGCTGAAAACGAATATCCAGGAAAGGAGGTTTTGCCATGCCAGCCAATAAAAGTGTAATAGAAGACGCTCTGCTCATCGATTACCTGGAGGGATCTTTATCCGATTCCGAACGCAACGACCTGGAGCAGCATTTGGCTCGCTGTGAAACCTGCCGCCATCGCCTTGCCGAGCAGAAGCGCTATTTGAGCCTGATGGAAAAGAGCCGCATCGCGTCGGATCCGTCCCGGACGATCGAGGAACAGACCCTGAAAAAACTGAACCGGCGCATCATGGCCCAGATCGAAGCGGAAAAAAACGCCTTGCCCCAGACCGGTCAGGCCGCGTCAGCCCGATTCTGGCGCCGTCCTGCTTTCTGGCTGCAATCAGCCGGCGCCCTCGCGGCCCTGGTCATTGTCGTCCTGACCTTGCCCCTGATCGGCCGGTTCTGGCAGCAGCCGGCCAAGAGCACCGAAGCGGCGTTTTTGAACGATCTCGATGCCGTCGACCGCGCCACCAGCGGCAGCGCCGAAATCAAGACGGCCGGCAGCGGCGATCCGCAGCTTCAGTCAGGCGGATCCTGGGCCGTTGTCCAGGGGTCTTTGGCCGATGTTCCGGCCATGACCTGCTTTTTCGGCCAGCAGACGGCCGAAACCCAGGCAACGACCCAGGCAACCACCGCAGCACCCGCTTCCGATGAGAAACTGGACGAACGGGTCGCCAACTACCTGAAGCCGTCCGACCGGCCGCTCAGCGACGAAGGGCAGATCCTGCTTGGCGTGATCCGCCAGGCCGACGACCTGCGTGTGCTCTACAGCGAGACACAAAGCCGGACCCTGATCCTGGCTGCTTTCAGCGAAGAAAAGGCAGCCGATCACACCCGTTACTTGCAATCGTCGTTCAAGACTTGCCAAACACCGATCGAAATTGAGATAATCAAACCTGTCGAGCTGGCCATCCGATTGGACGGACTGCAAGACGGACTGTACACGGCGGTCTTTCCCGACCGTCCGGACACAGGATTATCCTGGATCTTGATCCTGGTGGGGGCGTGATGGATTGGCTTTGGAAAAACTGCTACTGCTGGACGGCAACAGCCTGATCAACCGTGCATTTTACGGCCTTTACGGCCGGCAGAACCTGACAGCGCCTGACGGCACACCGACCGGGGCGCTGTTTGCGTTTTTCAACATGTACCTGAAATTGCTCGAGGATGTCCAACCGACACATGTCGCGGCCGCCTTTGACCGCAGGGAACCGACATTCCGGCACCAGATGTTCGATGCCTACAAGGGGACGCGCAAGCCGATGCCGGACGAACTGGCCGTCCAGATCCCGCATCTTAAGGATCTGCTGGCCGATTTCGGTGTCGCCTGCGTCGAACTGGCCGGATACGAGGCCGACGACCTGATCGGAACGCTGGCCGAACAGCATGCCGGCCAAATGCCTGTGACGGTGGTCAGCGGCGATAAGGACAGCTTCCAGCTGGCTTCAAGCCGGGTCGTGATCCTGCAGCCGGTCACACGGGGCGGCAAGACGGAAACCGAGATCTATGACGCAAACGCCGTCCGCGAGCGCTACGGCATCGGCCCGGAGCAGTTTATCGACCTCAAGGCCCTGATGGGCGATCCTTCGGATAACATTCCCGGGGTTCGCGGCATCGGCGAGAAGACGGCGGCCGAACTGCTGATCCGTTACGGCACGCTGGAGCATGTCTATGCTTCGCTCGACGAACTGCGTCCAGCGGTATCCGCAAAGCTGCGCGCAGGCCGGGAAGACGCCTGGCTGTCGCGTGAGCTGGCCACGATCTGTAAAACAGCACCGATTAACCTGACTGCCGACCAGCTTCGCCTGGGCGCTTACAACAAGCCGAACCTGACGGATAAGCTGACCCGGCTCGGGTTCCGCACCCTGCTCAGCCGGCTCAGTTTGGATGAAGCCGCCGGTAAACAGCTGACAAGCCGTCAGGCCGCGGTCAGCGAGGCGACGATCGGCGATCTGAGCGAGGACCTAGCCGGCCATCCGGGCCCGGTCGCGCTTCTCCTTCAACCGGGTCAGCCGCTCTGCTGGCTGGACCGCAAGGACCAGGTCCGCTGCCTGCGCGCGGACGACACCGGCCAAGCCCGGGCGATCCTGGCTGAATCGGAACAGGTTTTCCTGGTCTACGACTATAAGACCTACCTGCGCAGCCAGCCGGATCCGCTGCGCCCGGCCCGGGTTCACGACGTGCTGGTGGCAGCATACCTGCTCAACCAGCTCGACGGCCGACCTGACCTGGAACGGCTCTACCAGCGTGTCACAGGCGCTGTCATGCCCCGGCC
>JAAZFW010000552.1 GCA_012511525.1 Clostridiaceae bacterium | reverse complement strand
TTCGTCTGGTTTTTCTTGCTCTGTCTGTCCGTCGCGCTGCGCAACCTCTTTTCCAACGCGACGCTGATCATGGAACTGGTTCCAGAACTGCCATTCTGGCTGGGTTCGAAGATCGTCACGCTCTCGATCCCCTTCATCATCGTGTCGACTTTGTTCTATACCCGAACGGTTTTCAGGCATGGCAAAGCGTCACGGCTGTTCCGGTTCCTGGTCGCAGTCAATGGGCTTTATGCCCTGGTCGTCGTCCTGGCGCCTTCTGGTTTCTATTCGGTCATTTTCCCATCTTACCTGGCGAGCATCGGGCTGGTGTTTGCATGGATCATCTACCTGGCCGTCGCGGCGATCCGGGCCAAGCAAAGCCAAGCCGGCCTCCTGTTCGCCGGCATGCTGTTCCTGTCGGCCGGCGCCATCGTCGACAGCCTGATCTACTTGCAGGCAATCGCCTATCCGTATGTGCTCCCGATAACCCTGGCGGGCTTCATCTTGCAAAATGTCGTCTTGCTGGCCCGCCGCTATGCCCAGGCCTATCGCCGGGCAGAGATCCTGTCACACGACCTGCAGGAATCGCTCGATAAGCTGACCTGCACCGAAACGGCCTTCATGAACGCGCAGATGAAGCCGCATTTCCTGTTCAACGCCTTGACCGCCATCGCTGAAAACTGCGAGTCGGATCCAAAAAAAGTAAGTCAGCTGATCCTTTCCCTGGCCAGGTACCTGCGTAAAACCCTGGATTACGGCAACATAGCCGAATTGGAGACTCTTGAAAGAGAGCTGGAGCATGTTCGCGCCTACGCCGCCATCGAGCAAAGCCGGTTTGCCGGCATCGAAGTCGTTTTCGATCTGCCCGACCCGCTGCCGCCGGTTTCCCTGCCGCCGATCACGCTGCAGCCGCTGGTTGAGAACGCCATCCGGCACGGGCTTCGGCCCCGGTGCGAAGGCGGGCGCGTCGTCGTCTCGCTGTCATGCGAAAGGGACCAGGTGTTGTTCCGGGTCAACGACAACGGTGTCGGCATGCCCGATGACGCGCTGAACCGGCTGACGCTCCTGCCGCAAGGCAGCGGCGGCATCGGACTGTACAACATCCACACCCGCCTGACCCGGCTGTATGGCCAGGGCCTGACGATTCAAAGCGAACGAGAGACCGGTACAAGCATCAGTTTCACCGTTCCCCTGAAAGGAATTTGATATGCTTCATGTGATTGCGGTCGATGATGAACCGGCGGCCCTGAAGTGGTTTTCGCGGATCGCCGCCAACCACCCCAACCTTGTGGTTGGCGGCCTGTTCAGCAGCGCGGCAAAAGCCGTGGCGTATGCGCATGACCATGAGGTCGATGCGGCGTTCCTCGACGTTGAGATGCCGGAAATGATAGGCCTTGACTTGGCCAGGGAACTGCAGGCGATCAATCCGGAGATCCGGATCGTTTTTATCACCGGGCACAGCCAATATGCTATAAGCGCGTTCCGTGTCCGGGCATTCGGTTATCTGCTTAAACCGCTGGATCCCGATGAGTTTGCCGAGCAGGTTGGCCACCTCGTCAAGTTGTCGCTTCCCAGGATGCGCGAGCCGGATTCCCGGAGGCTGCAAGTCACCTGTTTCGGCCAGTTCACGGTTCGCCAAACGGAAGGTGACGCTGCGATCCGCTGGAAGACAGCCAAAGCTGAGGAATTGTTTGCCTTGCTCGTCTACTACCAGGGCCGTTCCCGCGCGCGGGATATTTTGATCGATCAGCTCTGGCCGCAACTGGATCCGGACAAGGCCGCCAACTTGTTCCGGGTGACCTGCACGTATATCCGATCTGCCTTGAATGACCTGGGGTTTACCAACATCGTCGATCGCGAACTCGATGGCTACCGTGTGAATACGGCACTGCTCGATTGCGACCTTTACCGGTTCAGGCAGGTCATGCACGCAAACCAGAATGCCCGTCTGAGCGACCTCGAAGACTTGGCATCACTATATGGCGGCGCATACCTTGAGGGCAAGTCATATGACTGGGCGACGATCGTCCAGGCAGAGTTCGAGGCGGCTTTCAAGCGCATGCAGCGCTGCCTGGCCCAGCGTTGCCTGGCCGACGGCGACACAGCCCGGGCGTGTCAGGCGCTGGAGAAAATCCTGGCCGCTGATCCCTGCGACGAAGAGGCGATGCTCGAAATCATCGAGCTGCAGCTGCAAAACGGTGAGCCCGGCGCCGCTAGAAAACGCTACAACATGTATCAAACTTTGCTGGACAGGGAGTATGGCGAACTGCCGCCAGTTCATCTGCGCAGCCTGTTTGACGATCGGGGCGGTCAGGCATAATACCGCTGATCAGCGCCACTGGACCAGGGCTTCGTTCAAGGCCTGTTCGACCCGCTGCCTGGGCTTGCCGTAATAGACCAGCCCGTGTCCGGGCAGCATCAGGTCCGATTCCAATCGCGCGAAACGCTTCAGGGACGACAGATAGACGGTCTTGTCGAAATCGATCGATCCGCTCCAGCCGAAGTGGCCGTCGAGCAAGGTTCCGATGACATCCCCGCTCACAACGACGGTCTTGCCGTCCCACCCGAACCGGTAAGCCGTGCAGCCCATCGTGTGCCCCGGCAGGTGCAGCGCCTCAATCTGGATGCCGCAAATCCCGGTCATTTCGCCGTCACGCAGCGTTGTATCGACCTGGCAGGGATGAAACGTCTTATGGTACAGGTAGCAGCAGCACCGTTCGTCGCCTGACGCGATCGCGTCGGCCGTCTGCTCATGGGCGAACAGGCGGACCCCCATTTCAGCAAGCCGGTAAGCGCCGCCGGCGTGGTCGAGATGGGCGTGTGTGATGAAGCAGGCCCTGATGTCCCCGGGACGAAGCCCCCAGACGGCCATGTTCGAAAAAGCCTGGTCCAGGGTGTCGCCATTGCCGCAGTCGAACAGGACCAGGCCCTGTCCTGTGGCCAGGACATACACGTTGCCGTCATCGTAGCTGGCGTAGCCGCCCGCCCAGGTCAGGCCGTTCAGGCTGCCGCCGACCTGGTAGAGTCCGGGTATAATCTGCATGGTTCATCCTTTCCGAGCCGGATTAGCGAAAAAATCCGAATCCCTCTTCAGTCCGTACTTTCATTGTATGGATGAACATACCGGAAAGCAACGCGGTCTGTCAGAAGCTAGATCCCAGGTGCAGCAGCCGCTCCAGGGCCAGCGCGACGCCGGCGTCGGCAGCATCCGCGGTTATTTCGTCGCAGAGCGCCTTGATGCTTTCGGTCGCGTTGCCCATGGCGACGCTGATGCCGGCCGCGCGCAGCATGTCTTCGTCGTTGGCGCTGTCCCCGATGGCGATGCTCTGCGAGCGGGCAAGGCCCAAGTGGTCCAGAACCCGGTACATGCCGTCCGCCTTGCTGTGGCCTTTCATGGCGATCTCGG
>JAAZFW010000551.1 GCA_012511525.1 Clostridiaceae bacterium | reverse complement strand
TCGCCCTGGGCGACTCGATCACGCAGGGCTTTGTCGCCGGCAAACCCTCCTTTTGCTATGTCGCGCAGCTGGCTGAACTGCTCGACTATGACGCGCTCAACCAGGGGATCGGCAACATCACGCACGACGCGGCGATCCTGACCGACTGGGACACACTGCCCGCGCCGGACCTGATTACGGTCGCCTACGGAACCAACGACTGGCACAGCGGCAAAACACTGTCTGAAATACAATCCGATGTCGTGGCTTTTTACCGCCGTCTGAACGAGGTTTTCCCGGCTGTCCCGATTGTCGTGCTGACGCCGATCTGGCGCGAGGACCTGGCGATCAAGCAGCCGTGCGGGACGTTTGCGGACCTGACCGGCGTGATCCGGCAGGTTGCGTCCGCCTACCCCCAGGTGCGCCTGGTCGACGGGCTGGCGGTGTCGCCGCATTGTGCCGCGCTGTACTCGGACGGCTGGCTGCATCCGAACATCGGCGGCTTTTCCTACCTGGCGCCGCGCTTGTACCGGGCGATCAAGGGCTGGATTTAAGCGCTTCTGGTGAGCAGCCGCAGCTGGCGGTCGTTGCCGAACCCGATCACATCATAGAGAAAGAGGATTTCGCCGATCGCCGCGTCCCGCGCGTATGCGGCCAGGTTGTCCTGGAAAAAACGCAGGTCGACGACATGGATCGCGTCAAAATCGCGCAGCAGGAACTCGATCATGCAATTGGCGTAGGAGTTCTTGACCAGCAACAGGCGGCGTTCGGGTCCGCCGGGGTCTTTTGCTTCTTTTTCAATCACCAGCAGCGGCTGGTTTCCGCCGAGAAAATAGCCGTACTGGTCGCGTTTTTCCAGGTATTCCGGCTGGTAAAGGCTGTCCGTGACCTCGCCGGCGGCGACATCGCGCACGGTTACGGCTACGGGTGTCCTGGGCCGAATGACTTCGATGGCGTCCGGCGGCAGGCGGTAGAGGCCGGCGCGCGCCCAAGAGGTGCCGTAAAAGATTTCCGAGACAATCTCGCGGGTATAATCGCCCTCGTCCGCAGCCGTCTTGCCGGTTTGGCTAAGCCAGCTGCTCCAGGCGTAATAAGCCCCGCGCATCGTCCAGTGGTGATCGGTGCGATAATAGATCGGCTCATCGGCTTTTTGGGTCAGGTCATGCAGCACATTGACCAGCTGGACACGGCCGGCCAGCTGCCGCTCCACCTGGCGGATAAACGCGGCCTGGTCGTCGCTGACTGCCAGGGCGGGCAGCTTGTCCGGGTAGATGGCGGCCGATGTCGGCGCGAGCAGCAGCGAGGCAGGCAGATCCGGCAGCAGGCTTTGCAGGTGCAAGATCCCGGCGATCGTCTCATCCAGCGCCTCATCGGACGGTTTGGCAAAGCGCTGCAGCAAGGTATGCCCGCGGCCGAAATAGACGCCCCGGTTCTCGCGCTTGCCGATCAGGCGGAGCAGCTCAGCCTTGACGCCGACCCAGCTGTCGCGCCCGGCGATCTGGTCAGCCATCCAGCGCTCCAGTTCCCGGCCATAGTCGCCGCTGAGCAGATCCGGCCAGCTGAAGGCCGGACGCATCTCCAGGCGGCGGTTCTCCAGCTCGGAAAAGGTCAGGTCGGGCCGGACCAGCAAGTCGAGGCCGAGCAGGGCCAGATAGGCACAAAAAATGATGATGGCGATTTTCATGCCGGTGATCCCTGACATACGACCTCCTTAAAAGCGGAAATACAAGAACGGGTTAAAGCTCATCTCGACCAGCCATGCTGTCGACAGGAGCAAAACAATGGCCAACCAGGCCGGGCGCAGCCGATTCTCCCAGCGCCGGTCCAGACCGGCGGCGAGCCGCTGCGGCCAGCCGGCGCAGATCGCGGCCAGCAGCGCGAGCAGAACGCCGTAGGCGGACAGGTCGTAGAGCGATTGCGCGTCGGCAAGGCTCGCACCGCCCAGACCAGCCAGCAGGAGCAGGTAGCG
>JAAZFW010000079.1 GCA_012511525.1 Clostridiaceae bacterium | reverse complement strand
GGTAATTTCGGAAGGAGCTTAACTGAATGCCCAGGGAATTCTCGCTGGAAAATACGAGAAATATCGGCATTATGGCCCACATAGACGCCGGCAAGACGACGACAACCGAACGGATCCTGTTCTACACAGGCCGGATCTACAAGGTTGGCGAAGTGCATGAAGGCGCCGCCACCATGGACTGGATGGAACAGGAACAGGAGCGCGGCATCACGATCACGTCCGCGGCGACAACCGCGCAGTGGAAGGGCAAACGGATCAACATCATCGACACGCCCGGCCACGTGGATTTTACCGTGGAAGTCGAGCGTTCGCTGCGCGTCCTGGACGGTGCCGTCACCTTGTTCTGCGCCAAGGGCGGTGTCGAGCCCCAGACGGAGACCGTCTGGCGGCAGGCCGACCACTATCGTGTTCCGCGCCTGGCCTATGTCAACAAGATGGACATCATGGGGGCGGATTTCTTCCGCGCCGTCGACATGATGAAGCAGCGGCTCAAGACCAATGCCGTGCCGATTCAATTGCCGATCGGCAAAGAAGACTGGTTTTCCGGCATCATCGATCTCGTCACCATGCGGGCAACCGTTTATGGGGACGACATGGGCGTGGACATTCAGGATATTGACATTCCGGACGACATGAAGGAACTGGCCCAGACCTGGCATGACCGCATGGTCGAGTCTGTGGCCGAATCGGACGATGACCTGACCCTCAAGTTCCTTGAGGGTGAGGAGATCACCATTGACGAGCTCAAGCGGGCCATCCGCAAGGCGACGATCGCCTGCCACATGACCCCGGTCTGCTGCGGTTCGTCATACAAGAACAAAGGCGTGCAGAAGATGCTCGACGCCGTCGTGGACTACATGCCCTCTCCGCTGGAGGTGCCGCCGATCAACGGCATCAATCCGGATACCGAGGAAGAGGATGTCCGCCACACAGACGACAGCGAGCCGTTCGCCGCCCTGGCCTTCAAGATCATGACCGACCCGTTTGTCGGCAAGCTCTGCTTTTTTCGCGTCTATTCCGGCACGCTGGATTCCGGGTCCTACACCCTGAACGCCACCAAGAACAAGCGTGAGCGGATCGGGCGCATCCTGCAGATGCACGCCAACCACCGGGCCGAGATCGACCGGGTCTATTCCGGCGACATCGCCGCCGCGGTCGGCCTTCGGGACACGACGACCGGCGATACCTTGTGCGACGACAAGCATCCCATCATTTTGGAATCGATGGAGTTCCCGGAGCCTGTCATCCAGGTTGCGATCGAACCCAAGTCCAAGGTGAGCCAGGACAAGATGATGGTCGCGCTGAGCAAGCTGGCTGAGGAAGACCCGACATTCCGCACCTTTACGGATACCGAGACGGGCCAGACCCTGATCGCGGGCATGGGCGAGCTTCACCTGGACATCATCGTCGACCGCCTGTTCCGCGAATTCAAGGTGGAGGCCAACGTCGGCGCCCCGCAGGTCGCTTACAAGGAAACCATCCGAAAGGCTGTCCGCAGCGAAGGCCGCTTTATCCGCCAGTCTGGCGGCCGCGGCCAATACGGGCACTGCGTCCTGGAGATCGAGCCTTTGCCGGCCGGCAGCGGCTACGAATTCGTCAACAAGATCGTAGGCGGAACGGTTCCCCGTGAATACATCGCCCCGATCGATGCCGGTATCCAGGAAGCGATGGGCAGCGGTGTGCTTGGCGGCTACCCGGTTGTCGACCTGCGCGTGACGCTGGTCGACGGGTCGTACCACGAGGTCGACTCCTCCGAGATGGCCTTCAAGATCGCCGGCTCGATGGGTTTCAAGGACGGCTGCCGCAAGGCAGATCCGGTTCTGCTCGAACCGATCATGCGCGTCGACGTCATGGCGCCCGACGATTACCTGGGCGATGTCATGGGTGACATCAGCGCCCGGCGCGGCCGTATCGAAGGCATGGAGGACCGGAACGGGATCAAGGCCATCACAACCAAGGTCCCCCTGTCGCAGATGTTCGGCTACGCGACGGCGCTGCGTTCCCGTACCCAGGGCCGCGGCACCTTCGTGATGCAGATCAGCCATTTCGAAGAAGTTCCCAAGAATCTGATGGAATCGGTGCTCAGGAAGTAGGCCTCCATGGCTCAAAACCCCTGAAACGATTGCCAAATCCGGCAAATAGTGTACAATGGTCTATGATGGCGAGAAGCCAATAAAATGAATAAGGAATCAGCATGATGATGCTGAATAAAGGAGGATATGCTCAAATGGCAAAGGCAAAATTTGAAAGAAACAAGCCGCATGTTAACATTGGAACCATCGGCCACGTCGATCATGGCAAAACATCATTGACGGCCGCCATCACCAAGGTGCTGGCAATGGAGGGTTCTGCCCAGTATACAGCATATGACAGCATTGACAAGGCACCTGAGG
>JAAZFW010000550.1 GCA_012511525.1 Clostridiaceae bacterium | reverse complement strand
CGGCGGGCCTCCTCCCGCTTCAGCCCGGGCAGCGTGCCGGTCAGGACAAAGCTCTTGCCCTGCAGCGGCCTGTCCGACTTGGCGCCCTGCTCAGCGGTCATGCGCACGCCGGCCGCGCGCAGCTCGCCAAGCAGGGCGGCACTTTGGGGCTGGGAAAAGAACTGGCGCAGGGAACGGGCGCTGACTTGCCCCAGGTCCGGCAGGGTGGTCAGGTCTTCTTCCGAAGCACGCAGCAGGCGGTCCATATCGCCGTAATGCGCCGCCAGGGTCCGCGCCGCCTGGCGCCCGATGTTGCGGATGCCAAGGCCGGTCAAGAGACGGTCAAGCGGGTTCTGGCGCGACTTGTCGATCGCGGCCAGCAGCTTGCTGACCGATTTCTCCTTGCCGACCAGTCCGCTCTCGATCAGGCGCTCGCGATGTTCGTGCAGGTGGTAGAGGTCGGACAGGTGCTTCAGGTAGCCGGATTGCATCAGGGCTTCGACGGTCGCAGGCCCGAGCCCGTCGATATCCATCGCCTCCTTGGACGCGAAATAGACCAGGTGGCGGGACAGCTGTGCCGGACAGTCGACGCCGGTGCAGCGGATATCCGCGCCATCGCCGTCTCGTTCGGCGGGCGCGCCGCAAACCGGGCAGTTGGACGGGATCCTGAAAGGCGGCGGCTGTCCGGTTCGCTTCTCGCGCCGCACCGCCAAAACAGCGGGGATGATGTCGCCCGCCTTCTGGATCAGGACCGTATCGCCGACCCGGACATCCAGGTTATCGATATAGTCCTGGTTGTGCAGTGTGGCCCGGCCAACCCGCGTTCCGGCAATTTGGACGGGCTCGAGCAGGGCCATGGGGGTCAGTCGCCCGGTCCGGCCGACCTGGACCTGGATGTCGAGGACGCGGGTCTCCTTTTGTTCCGGCGGGTACTTGTAGGCCACGGCCCAGCGCGGCACCTTGCTGGTCGCGCCCAACAGCGTGCGCGCAGCCAGGTCATCCAGTTTGACAACCGCCCCGTCGATGCCGTAAGGCAGGGCGAAACGCCGTGCGCCGATCGCCTCGACAGCGGCCCAGACCTCGTCCTCGGTACGGCACAGCGTCCAGCCGGGGCTGACCGCAAAGCCCTGATCGGCCAGCCACGCCAGGCTTTCGGCATGCGATCGGAAGGCCATGCCGTCGGCTAGCTGGATATTGAAGACAAACAGGGACAACCGGCGTTCCCTGACGACCGCTGCATCCAGCTGGCGCAAGGTCCCGGCCGCGCAGTTGCGCGGGTTGGCGAACAGCTTGCCGCCCGCAGCTTCCTGGCGGGCGTTGACCGCTTCGAAGGCCTCGATGGACATGTATACCTCGCCGCGAACTTCGAGGTCGGGCACGGCTTCAGGCAATCTAACCGGCACGGACTCAATCATCAGGAGGTTGCGGGTGACATCCTCGCCGGTCTGGCCGTCGCCGCGGGTCAGGCCGCGCACCAGGCGGCCATCCGTATAGCGCAGCGAAACCGACAAGCCGTCAATCTTCTGCTCGACGACAAATCGGGGATCTGTTGTCTCCTGGCTGACGCGACGGACAAAATCGCGCACGTCTTGCTCGCTGAAAACATCCTGCAGGCTGAGCATCGGGATGCGGTGCGGGATGGTCTCAAAACCGCGTTGCACCGTTCCGCCGACCGTGCCAAGCGGCGAATCTGGATCGGCGAATTGCGGCCAGTCCGCTTCCAGCTGGCGCAATTCGCGCGTCAGCTGGTCATAGGCTTCGTCGCTGATCTCGTTTTGGTTCAAGTCATAATAAAGGTGGTTGTGGTACGCGATCTGGCGGCGCAGATCGGCGATTCGCTGTTCGATGCCGGACAGTAACGGCAGTTCCTGGTCACGACCCATGTGTCAGCCCCCCCGTCTGCTGTATCAGCCTTTTTGCCGCCCGCGGCCGAAAAAAACGACCGGCAAGAGAGCCAGGACCAAGGGCAGGAGGGCCCAAACCACGGCAGGCAGATGCCAGGTCTTGTCCAGCAGGTCGATCAGAGGCTTTTTCGGCAAGTCCAGGAACAGGTCAAGCTTGCTGCCGCCAATGTCCAATCGTTCGATGACCGGCGGCAGAACGCCGTCGCGGATCATCCAAACCGACAAGGCCAGCGTATAGGCATCCGACAGCCACAGGGCCGGGCTTTTCGCCTTGATCAGCAAAAAGAGCAGCGCCAGGGCCAGGCCGATCGCGATCGACAGGGACACCGGGTAGACCCGACCGGTCCGGATGCAGTCGATCAGGTGGTGGATCAGGGTCGCCAGCGAACAGATTCCGGCCAGGTAGACGCGGCTCCTGCTGCGGCCCAGCAGCAGCAAGGCACTCAGCAGCAGGCTGAAAAAAACATATACTAGGACAGGCTGCCAGGGACCGGGCAAGGCAGATTTTTCCAGCAGAAGGCCGAGCCATTGGCGGATCATGTCGGCAAAATAGGCGAATGGACTGCCCGGCAGCGTCTGCCAGAGCAGGAAGACAAGGACAAACATGATCCAGGCGCGGTTTTGACTTTTCATGTGCACATATCCTCCTCCGGGTTCCCGGCGTATACCGGGCGGGTTGGACCGGTTGTCCTGCCCTCCGCGGAGCCTGATTCATTCTAACTGATTTTTTCCCGGTTTGACAACTCAACCGCACATTTGTGGTAAAATCGATTCAACAGGAGGGCACGTCCATATGGCATCTGAAACAATCATGCTCTGGTCAGAAGAAGAACGGCATGTCGGCAGCGTCAGTGCGATCGGCACGTTCAAGTCGTGTTTGCCGTCGATGAGCTGGTATCCGGCCCCGGAGGGCCACAACCGCGGCAGCGTCATTGTCTGCCCCGGCGGCGGGTACAGCGGCAAGGCGCCGCACGAGGGGGAGCCAATCGCCCGCCGTCTGAACGAACGGGGCCTGAACGCCTATGTGCTGGACTACCGGGTCAGCCCGGACCGGCATCCATCACCGTACCAGGACGCCCGCAGGGCCATCCTGCTGGCCAGGGAGCGCGCCGCCGGCCAAAACATGCCGGACAAAGTGGCTATCCTGGGTTTTTCTGCCGGCGGTCACCTGGCTGCGTCGGCCGGAACGATGTGGGATCAGGACGCCTGCCGGCCGGATGCCATGGTGCTCTGTTATCCTGTGATCACATTCAGCAAGTCCGGCCATCTCGGCAGCCGGATCAACCTGCTCGGTGAAGCGGCCACGCCGACCCAGATCAGTGACCTGTCACTGGAAAACCGGGTCGACCGGCGCACACCGCCGGCCTATATCTGGCACACTTCGGATGATCCCGGCGTCCCGGTCGAAAACAGCCTGCTGTTCGCTTCCAGTCTGGCAGCCCGCCAGATCCCGTTTTCCTGCCACATCTATCCCCACGGCGCCCATGGCCTTGGATTGGCGGAGGATTGCCCCGATATCCGCGGCTGGCTGGGCGAGTGCGTCGACTTTCTGTCGTCCCTCGGTTTTTGAACTCCTGAGCGGCTGATGAACCCTGGTTGGTTTGTTGCGATCGTCGCCGGCATTGCGGCCCTGGCCTGCCTTTTACGCGGCATCTGGGAGCCGACGCGGCTCGAGGTGGCGCAAGTCGTCTTGCCCGGCTGCAGCCCGTTGCCGGAGGCGCAAGAAGAGAACGGGCAGGCGGATACGCTGCGTCTCGTCTTGCTGACCGACCTGCACATGGACCGGATGCGCATCCCGGAAAAACGTTTGATGACCGCGCTCAAGCGGCTGCAGCCGGATCTGGTTCTGTTCGGCGGCGATCTGTCCGGGCGTGAAGATTGCGAACCGGCCGCCGCCGGACTGCTCGGCCGGATCATGGGATTGCCGAACCTAT
>JAAZFW010000549.1 GCA_012511525.1 Clostridiaceae bacterium | reverse complement strand
CCTTGATGTTCTGGATGATCAGGCTGGCGCTGCGCCGGGCAATCTCGTCCTGGGGCTGGCGCACAGAGGTCAGCGTGGGGTTGTAGTAGCGGCCGATCTGGATGCCGTCAAAGCCGATCACGGACACGTCGTCCGGAACCTTGAGGCCATGGTCGAAGATCGCCCGGCATGCCCCGATGGCCATGATGTCCGACATGGCGAACAGGGCGGTGAAAGCTCTGTTTTCCTGCTTGAGCGCCGCGGCGGTTGCCCGGTAGGCGTCCTCGAAGGAAAATTTGGATTCGATGTAGCGGCTGTCGTCGAAGGCGATCCCGTGGTCGGCCAGGCGCTGGCGGGCCCCGCTAAAGCGGTTCCAGACCAGGTCGCGGTCCAGGCGCCGGCCGCCCAGGATGGCGATATCCCGGTGCCCCCTCTCGACCAGGTAGTCGATCGCCTTGCCGGCCGCGGCAAAATCGTCGACACAGACACTGGATGTGTTCTTCATGTCCAAATCCCGGGCGGACATCGTGGCCAGGACGCACGGCACCTTGATCCGGGCGATGGAGCGTGTTTTGGAAGAGGGGCTGCCGCCCAGGAAAATGACACCGAGCGCCTTTTTTTCCGACACCAGGGAGACGGCAGCGGCGACTTCGTCGGCAGACTCGTCGATGTAGTGGACCAGCGGGATGTAATCGGTCTTGTCGATAAAAAACTGGATGCCCTCGACGAGGGGCGCGAAAAACAGGTTCTGGAACCCCTTCACGATCACGCAGATGATGTTGGTGTTGGTTTGCTTGAGGGTTCGGGCGGTTGCGTTCGGGACATAGCCGTTCTCGGCTATGACACGGCGGACCAAGTCGCGCGTCTGCGGGTTGACGTCAGGCAGGTTATTTAAAACACGGGATACTGTGCTGACTGAAACACCTGCAAGTTTTGCGACTTCCTTGATCGTAATCATCGAATATGCGCCTTTCCCGTCCAGATGTCTCGACTCGTATCGTTACCGGTATCGTTACCGGTCTGATAATTTCATTCTATCCTGATTATAGAAAAAGTCAACAGGTTTTTTGTATCAAAGGTGACATTTTCCAAATATATTTAAATCCTGGTGCTTGAACCCAAGATTTTCATCCTCTATTTCACCGACCCGGGATGGTACGTCCCGGTCCGAGTGTGCTAAGATGGATTTTGAACCGCTGGCACGCTGAACCGGTCAGGCGGTTAACTCACGGTCAAGGCTGGTGTGTATGGCAAAATCCGAACGAATCCAAACGAAACAAGACCGGGCGGTCATGTTCATCCTGCATCCGGATGGCACCGGCATCGACTGGCAGGAGAGCTTCGACGCGCTCGACGAGCGCCAGAACCGCTGGCAGCAAAGCTGTTATGACGCGTTCATTGCCGACGCGGACCAGGCGCTCTACGACCTGGCGTTCGCCGGCCCGGACCTGCTGCAGACGCCTTCCTGCCGTTACCTGGGCACGGTGGGCCGCCTGTTCGTGCACCAGCTCGCCCAGATGCCCGAGCGCGAGTTTTTGCGCGGCAAGCTGGATATCGCCCTGGGTCCGATTCAGGCAGAGGAGCTGGCCGGCCAGGCACCGTTCATGGTCGGGCTGGAGCACCTGTCCCCTGCCTGGCTGAAGCGGCACTGGGCCAGGCTGCGCGGCGTTTATGCCCGGGAGATACAAAACTATGCCGGCACGGTTGCCGACTATCTGGCCGCCCGCCACGCCGCGGTCCTGCCGGCGGGGCGCGTCTTTTTCCACCTGGTCGAAAACAAGCGCGGCGAAGCGCCGTTCGCTTTCCTGGCCACGTATGCCGTCGTCGACGACCTGGGCCACGTGCGCCACCTGCCGCTGAAAAACGCCCTGGTCCGTTACGAGAACCAGCCCGCCAAGCTGCTGGAGCTGCTGGCGACCGTCAACAAAGCAGCCGAAAAAAGCCTGTTCGTCCAGGAGATCGTGTCCTCGGGCGAATTGTTTCACCCGCTGGGGCTGGAGGCGGACGAAGCTTATCGTTTTCTAAAAGAGATTCCCCTCTACGAATCTTGCGGCATCTTGTGCCGCATCCCGGCCTGGTGGCGCCAGCAGACCGGCCGGGCGCGCGTCTCTGTCACCTTGGGCAGCGGGGAACCGTCCCGTTTCGGGTACGAGACCCTGGTTGATTTCAAGGTAAGCCTCGTGCTGGGCGATCTCGAGCTGAACGAATCGGACGTGGCCCGGCTGCTCGCCGAAACGGACGGGCTTGCCCTGATCAAGGGCCGCTGGGTCGAAGTCGACCACGCGCGCCTGCAGGAAGCCCTGCAGGCCTACGAACAGGCCCGCAAGCTTTCCGGCCCGGGCGGCATCGACCTGCTGGACGCATTCCGGCTGCAGGTGCGGGGAACCGGGCTGGACGGTCCCGATGGCAGTGAACTGGTCGAGGTCAGCCAGGGAGAATGGTTCAGCCATTTCTTTGGCCGGGCCGGCAGCGCCAGGGCCCTGGCATCCTGTCAGGTCGGACCGCAGTTTACGGCCAAACTGCGCCCCTACCAGGCAACGGGCCTGGACTGGCTCTGGCAGATGAAACAGCTGCGGCTCGGCGCCTGTCTGGCCGATG
>JAAZFW010000548.1 GCA_012511525.1 Clostridiaceae bacterium | reverse complement strand
TGCGAACAAAAGTGGCTGCCGGCCCGGGCAAAGTACGGCTCCTGGCGCGTCAGCAGCACCTCCCCATCGGTCGGCGCGATGAGCTCGCCTTGCAGGTAGATCACGTAGGCGTTGTCTGCGATCAGGCCGTTGGCCATCGCGCCGCGCGGCAGGACAAAGCTGGGCCATAAAGTTTCCTGGCCCTGGTAAGCCGTACCGAAGCTGGCCGGGTAACATTTGGCCGCGTTCAGGCCGCCCCGGGCGCAGGCGATGATATGCCCGCCGCTTTGCACATATGCGTCGAGCTTGGCCTGGTAAGCGTCTGTCACGACCAGGTCGTCGGGCAGGATGACCAGCGGGTATAGGTCGAGGTCAGCCTCGAGGTCGACGATATCGAACTGGATGGCCAACTCCTCGAGCAACTGCGCCGCCCCGAAGATACTTTCCGGGACCAGGTGCTCGTGGGTCAGGACTTCCGGGGTCACCAGAGCCGCCTCGACCAGCGCCCGCGATGGACGCGCCCAGGCCTCGCGCTCTTGCATCTGGCGGTAGACATGCCCGATCAGCTGATACGTCGCCGGATTCAATGTTCCGCCGGGTTCCAACTGGTCCCCAACCGAGGCCGCGAACCCGTAGCTGAGCATGCGGAAGCACTCGAACTCCAGCGCCGCCTGGTTCTTGAGCGAATGGAAATCGCCCCACTCGGTGTGGAACTTGCCGGTCATGCCTATGCAGTCCAGGCCCAGGGTGCGGGCATAACGGGCGGTCACCGGGAAGTGCAGGTAGCCCCAGCTGCCCGACGGCAGGCTTTCCAGCTCGAAATGGGTGTAGCTGTCGCGGCTGTCGCGCGTGCAGGGCCCGACATGCCCGGCGTTGTAGAAGATCGTGCCATCCGGGCTGTACTGACGCACCAGGGCGGTCATCCGGGCCTTGAAACGGTCGATCGACGCCTTGGCGAAAGCGCGCACCGCCGCCTCGTTTGCCATGTCGATGCCGCGTGCTTTCATCTCGGCGCGGCAGGAGGCGCACATGCAGGGCCGGATGCCGACGATGTCGAAAAAGATCCCGTCCAGCTCGTCGCCCAGCATCGCGCAAACCTCTGCGGTCTGGGCGGCCAGGAAGTCATAGTAGCCTGTGTTGACACACAGCGACTGGTAGAAGCCGGGCTCGGTGAACGGCGGGCCTTCGTGCGCGCCGCCAGGCTTTCGGATCAGCCACTCGGGGCGGGTGGTGGCCGAATGGTAGTCCCACTGGACCGTGATGTAGACCGGTGCCCGGACACCGACCGCATGCAGGGCACGGACCTGTTCCAGCAGCAGGTTGCGGTTGACCAAGTGCGGGTGGACCCGCTCCGGGAACTGCTCCGACGGGTAGTACAGCCAGCCGTGGTGGCAGCGGGCGAAGACCGTCATCGAGTTGATGGCCGCGTCCCGAACCGTTTGGGCGAAGGCCTGGGCATCAAAATCGGCCGCGATGCCGGGTATTTCTTCTGATGTGTGAAAATCGAGGTGGACCTGCCTGCTTGCCAGTTGCATGTCATCAACCCTTTCCGGCGCTGTAAAGGCCATGAGATGTTCTTAGCATAGCATGACAGCTCCCATTGGTAAACGAAAAGAACCGTGAAAAAGGGGGCGCTGCGAATGCAGCGCCCCGGATCGTTTTGTCTTATGACCGATGGCATTTAACGGACGTTATAATACTTCTCAGACCAGGTTTCATCGCCGGTGGAGACATCCCATTTCTGGTAGACGCCGCCATAGGCATAGATCTCGAAGCTGTACTTGACGCCCTTGTTGAACGCTTCGCCCTGGTACAGGGGCTTTTCGTCGTCCCAGAGGAAATCGATCTTCTGGACAAACGTGTTGGTCTGGCCGGACTTGTCGATGACGGAGCGAGCCGCCTGATCGATGCTGATCATGTCGGGCAGGGCGTGGGCAAAGCTGTCCCAGCTGTTGTCGTTGGCCACATCCCACTTGGCCCAGCTCGATGTTCGGGCATTGATTTCGAAGACGACCTTGTACCCGTCCTTCAGGGCTTCGCCTTTGTACTTGGGATGGGTGTCGTCGTAGGCGTATTCGATTTTCTGGACAATCCCGCCGAACCGGTTAATGACCATCTTCCGGGCGGCAGCAGCCGAAAGCATCTGCTCCTGCGGGGTCGTGGTCGGCGTCGCTGTTGGTTTCGTGGTTGGTTCAGGTGTGCTGGTTGGTCTGGGCGTTGTTTCAGCAGGCTTGGCTGTTGGCGAAGGCTCCGTTGGCGCTTTGGTCGGCTGCCTTGTCGGTGCT
>JAAZFW010000007.1 GCA_012511525.1 Clostridiaceae bacterium | reverse complement strand
GTCCCGCGAAAACCGTTATGCCCGGAAGCGCGCGCAGGATATTCAGCTCGCCGGAGTTGCCGCTCTTTAGGAACTGGACCAGGACCACCCGGCAGCCGTGCCCCAGGGCCCGGGTGATCAAGCCCATCGCCGCCGTCGTCTTGCCCTTGCCCTCACCGCAATACAGATGGATCAAGCCGATCCTGTTCTTTGTCGTCACGTCTGCCTCCCGTTTGCCATCCCGGCCTTTCGGGCCGGTTGACCTGTTTCTTGCTTTATGAGTATTATAGAGTCACGCTGTTCACGGGGCAATGTTTTTTTAGGTCCTGTCAGCCCGGGAGTGCATGACCATGCACCAGACCGATCAACCGGCATCTCTGCTGCAGCGCCACCGCCAGGGCATTCTCCTGGTCGTGACGTCGTTTTTCTGGTTCGCCATGTACACCTACCCCACGTTCTTAACGCCGTATCTTACCGAACTTGGTGCGTCACTGACGCTGTCGGGCCTGGTGGTCGGCTCCTACGGCCTGACCCAGACCCTGGTTCGCCTGCCGCTTGGGATCCTGTCGGACCGTCTGCGCAACAAGCGGGTTTTCATCATCATCGGCATGGCCTTCTCCTTGATCAGCGCACTGGGGCTGTACCTCGTACGCAACGTGGCCCTGATCCTCCTGTTCCGGGCCATGACCGGGCTGTCCGCCGCGACATGGGTGCATATCACGACGTTGTACTTGACCTACCAGCCTGCCGGGAAAGCGTCCCGAGCCATGGGCAACCTTAATTTCATCAGCAACATCGGATCGGTTTGCGCCATGCTGGCCGGCGGATTCCTGGCGCAGGCCTTTGGCTGGCAGGCGGCCTTCCTGGCCGCCGTGGCCGGTGCCGCGATCGGCCTGCTCTTATCGTTAACCTTGTCGGAAGAACCCGCCAAGGCCGAACCGGTGCAAGCGTTTTCCCTGAGGGAATCGTTTCTGGTCGGCCGCGACCGGCTCCTCTTCTGGACCTCGATCCTGGCCTTGCTGTCCCAGCTCAGCACCTTTGCCACCATGCAGGGCTTTGTACCCCAGTATGCCAGCATCCTGGGTGCGGACAAGGCCCAGCTCGGCCTCCTGTCGGCCTTCTCCGTCCTGCCGCGCGCCATCGCCTCCCTGATCGGCGGCAGCCTGCTGGCCCGTTATTTCCGTCTGCGCAGCCTGATCGTGATCGGCTTTGTCATGACCGGCCTTGTCGCCTGTGCCTTACCCCTGATCGATAACCTGCTGCCGCTTTTGTTTAGCCAGGTTATCGCCGGTACGGGACTGGGCATCCAGTTCAGCCTGCTTATGTCGTTGTGCAAGCAGACCATCCCGGCCGAACGGAAAGGCAGCGCCATGGGTTTCTTCCAGTCGGTCTATGGCATCGGCATGATCATCGGCCCGATTTTGGTCGGCGCCCTGGCCGATGCGTTCAGCCTGGGCACCGGTTTTGTCATCATCGGCGTCATGACGCTGCTGACCGCGGGCCTGGCGGCCTGGTCGCTGCGCACCTATGCCTGAGCCGGTCAGGAGCAGCCGGTCGTCGTCCCGCAGTCCAGACAAACCTTGCACGTCCCGTTGCGCACCATCCGGGTGCTGAAGCAGTTGGGGCAGGTCGATCCGTCGTGCAGCCGTTCGCCGTGTGCTGCGGCATCGCGCGCCTTTTCATGCACGGGCGGTTCGCCGGCCGGCAGATGCCCGTTGGCGCGCGGTTCGCCCTGCACGCCCGTCGCGTATTCGCGATCGGGCAAGGCAGGAAATGCCGTGGCCGTATGGCGGCTGACCAGCGGGTCCTCGGCAAACTCGGGCAAAGTCTGTCCGGTGGCCGGTTTGACCTGGCAGCGGGTAAAATCACCCATCTCGATGTCGATCACCTTGCTGATCAAATCCGAGATCGACGTGCAGTACTTGATGTAGGGGTGGCGTGTTACAAAGCCGTAAGGTTCGTATTTCTGGCCGCGCAGCATCTTGGAGATGTTTTGCGGCGGGATGTGGTACTGGAGCATGACGGAGATCGTCTTGGACAGCGAATTGAGCAGGCCCATGATCAAGGTTCCCTCGCGGTCGGTTGTGATGTAGATCTCGGATATCTCGCCGTTGACATTGCGGTTGACCGTCGTGTAGATCTTGACGTCGTCGATCTGGGCCGGATGCGTATGGCCGGCCCGAATGCCGACAGGCTTGTCGCGGCGCGACAGGCGTTGCTCCGCCGCTTCCGCGTCAGCAGCACGGATATGCTGCTGCGCTTTGCGGGCATAATCGAGCAGTGCGTCATAAGTCAGTTTGTCGAGGTCAAACTGAGTCTCCTCCCCGTCCAGGCGAATATTCAGAGGCTGGGCGAACTTGGACCCGTCGCGGTAGAGCGTAATGCCCTTGACGCAGAGCCGCCAGGACTCCAACACCACCGACTTGAAATCGTCGATCGTCGCTTCGCGGGGCAGATTGACGGTCTTGGAGATCGCGCCTGAAAGCAGAGGGCTCAAGGCGGCAACCATGCGGACATGGCCGAGGTAATGGATGAAGCGCTTGCCGGTACCGCACTGGTTCGCGGTATCAAAGACCGGCAGGTGCTCGTCTTTGAGTTCCGGAGCGCCTTCGATCTTACCGTCGACGATCTGCCCGTCTTCTTCCCGGGTGACGTAATCGGTTATTGCCTTGATCTGGGGTTCGGTGTAACCCAGCCGCTTCAGGGCCATCCCGATCATCGGATTGGCCAGCTTCATGAAACCGCCTCCGGACAGCTTCTTGTAGACGACATGCGAGAAGAACGGCTCGATGCTGGTCGAGGCGCAGTCCATGGCAAATGAGATCGTGCCGGTAGGCGCCAGGACCGAAACCTGTGCGTTGCGGTAGCCGAACG
>JAAZFW010000547.1 GCA_012511525.1 Clostridiaceae bacterium | reverse complement strand
GTGTCCGTGATCGGCTTTGACGGCATCCAGATCGGCCGCTACTACAACCCCACGCTGACCTCTGTGCGCCAGCCCCAGGACGAGATTGCCCGGCGCAGCGCCAGCCTGATCATCCAGAACATCAAGGGCATCAACATCGGGCACAGCATCGTGCTGGATACCGAGGTTGTCGCCGGTGAATCCGTTAGAACCTGTTCCTGATGCAGGCGGACCCAAACGGGCCGGCTGCTGGAAAATAAAAAACGAAAAAGGAGAAAGAAAATGAAAAGACTGACGATTCTTGTCATCATCCTGGCCATGCTCAGCACAATTCTGGCCAGTTGCGCAAAACCCAAGGAAACCGTGGACCTGAAGGTATGGGGGTCCCAGGAAGACCAGGCCATGCTGCAGAAGATGATCGACGAATTCAAGACGGCCAACACCGACGCCATTTACAACATCACGCTGGGCGTGGTCGGTGAAGGCGATGCCAAGGCGCGCTTCCTCGAGGATCCGGCCGCAGCCGCCGATGTCTTCCAGTTTGCCAACGACCAGATCCTGGACCTGGTGGCGGCCGGCGCGCTTTACGAAGTGACCCGCAACAAGAATGCCATCGTCTCGGCCAACATGTCCAGCGCGATTGAGGCAGCGACCGTCAACGACAAGCTGTACGCCTATCCGTCGACGGCTGACAACGGCTATTTCCTCTACTACGACAAGAGTGTCTTCTCAGAAGAGGACGTCAAGAGCCTGGACAAAATGCTCGAAGTGGCCGCCGCCAAGAACAAGAAAGTCTTCATGGACGTCTCCAACGGCTGGTATATTGCCTCCTTCTTCCTCGGGGCCGGCGGCACGCTGACCATCAAGGACGGCAAGCAGGTAACTGATTTCAACAATGAGAAGGGCGTTATGGCCGGCGAGGCGATCAAGGCCTTCACCGCCCACGCGGCCTTTCTGACCGGTGACGACGCGGTTTTGACCGGCGGCAGCGGCGACACGATCGCGGCGGGCGTCAGCGGCACCTGGAACGCCGAGGCGATCTCCGCGAAACTGGGCAGCAACTATGCGGCCACCAAGCTGCCGACCTTCAACTTGGGCGGCACACAGACCCAGATGAGCAGCTTTGCCGGCTTCAAGCTGGTCGGCGTCAACAGCCAGACCAAGAGCCCGGTTGCCGCCATGACCCTGGCCGAATGGCTGACCAACGAGAAGAACCAGATCACCCGCTTCGAGACCCGCCAGATGGGCCCGGCCAACATCAAGGCCGCAGAAAGCGACGCGGTCAAGGCCAATATCGCTCTGGCAGCCCTGGCCATGCAGAACCAGTATGCCGTTTCACAAAAGGAAGTGCTCGGATCCTACTGGGGCCCGGCAGAAGCCTTCGGCACCGAGATGGAAGCCAAGAACTACACCAAGACCGTCAAGGAAATGCTCGACGAGATGGTCAGCCAGATTCAGCAGTAAAACCGCCTGCGTAGACAGCAAGACCCGATGAGACCGGTGCGGCGCAGGGACAGCAAGTCTCTGCGCCGCGCCAGCAGGAAAAGTAGGTGATCGAGTTGGAATACATCGACTATGTAACCCTCTCGCCGCTTAGGCGGCTGTTCTATCGCCTGTTCCAGGGGATCCGGCACCTGCCCCGCCGCACGGCGGATTTAGCCCAGCGGACCGGCGGCCGGATCCGCAAACGGACCGTGGCTTTCGGCCGGGCCGCCAAGAGCTACGGGATCATCTTCCGTCAGGGCGATGTCAAGACCCGCCTGTCCTATCTCGTGATGGGCGCCGGCAGCTTCCTGCGCGGCCAGGTCGCCAAGGGGCTGATCTTCCTGTTCCTGCAGGCGGCGTTTGTCGTCTACATGGTGACATTCGGCGTCGGCCAGCTGGCCTTGCTGCCGACGCTGGGAATTGCGACCAAAAAGGAAATCTGGAATGAAAAACTCCAGATTTACGAGTATGTCCAGGGCGACAATTCGATGCTGATTTTGCTTTTCAGCGTCGTCACCATCTTCATCGTGTTCGCTTTCCTGGGCGTCTACCTGGCCAACATCCGCCTGGCCTACCGCAACCAGCAAGCAGCTGGACGGGGCGAACACCTGCCAGGCATCGTGCGGGACATCAGGAATCTGTTCGACAAGAACCTGCACGTCACGTTCCTGTCGCTGCCGTCCCTGGGCATCGTCATGTTCACGATCCTGCCCTTGATCTTCATGATCCTGATCGCCTTCACCAACTACGACAAGAGCCACCAGCCGCCGGGCAACTTGTTCACCTGGGTCGGGCTGGAGAACTTCCGCAACATTTTCTGGAGCAACCCGACCCAGTCGCGGACCTTCGTGGGCATTTTCCAGTGGACACTGGTCTGGGCGTTTTTCGCCACCTTCAGCAACTACATCCTGGGCATGATCCTGGCCCTGATGATCAACAAGAAAGGCATCCGCTTCAAGAAATTCTGGCGCACGGTCTTTATCGTGACCATCGCGGTGCCCCAGTTCGTCAGCCTGCTCCTGATGTCGCGCATGCTGGCCGACCAGGGCGCGATGAACGTCTTCCTGGGTTACCTCGGCATCGGGCCGGTCCCGTTCCTGACGACCGCCCTGTTCGCCCGCATCACGGTGATCGTGATCAACATCTGGGTCGGCATCCCTTACACGATGCTGATCACCAGCGGCATCCTGATGAACATCCCGGCCGACCTCTACGAGAGCGCGCGCATCGACGGCGCCGGCGTGGTCAAGACCTTTACGCACATCACGCTGCCCTACATGATCTTCGTCACGACCCCCTACCTGATCACCCAGTTTGTCGGCAACATCAACAACTTCAACGTCATCTACCTTTTGACCGGCGGCGGACCGCTCTCGCTCGACTACTACCAGGGCGGTAAAACCGACCTGCTGGTCACCTGGCTGTACAAGCTGACAGTCAACAATCAGGACTACAACCTGGCCTCGGCGATCGGCATCATCATCTTCCTGATTACGGCCAGCCTGTCGCTTCTGGTCTACAACCTGTCCGGTTCGTCCAGGAAGGAGGAGAGCTTCCAATGAAAAGCAGCCGTGCCCGTTCCATCGCCGCCAATTCGGCCATCTATGTCATCCTGAGTGTGATGGGCATCCTGTGGCTGATCCCGATCGCCTGGCTGGTCCTGATCTCGTTTCGGGCCGAACCGGGCGCCTGGACGCCGTACATCCTGCCGCAGAGCTACACGCTGGACAACTACACCCGCCTGTTCACCGACACGCAGCTGTTCAACTACCCGCGCTGGTTCATGAACACCCTGATCGTGGCCATCTTCACCTGCCTGATCTCAACCGTCATGGTCCTGATGACCAGCTACACGCTGAGCCGGCTGCGCTTCAAGTCCAGGAAGGGGCTGCTCAACCTGGGCCTGATCCTGGGCATGTTCCCCGGCTTCATGTCGATGATCGCCATCTACTACATCTTGAAGGCGATGGGCCTGTCCCAGTCCCTGCTGGCCCTGATCATGGTCTACTCAGGCGCATCCGGCCTGGGCTACTTCATCGCCAAGGGCTTTTTCGATACGATCCCCAAGGCGCTCGACGAGGCGGCCATCGTCGACGGGGCCAACCAGAACACGATCTTCTGGCAGATCATCCTGCCGCTCTCCAAGCCGATCGTGATCTACACCGTGCTGACCTCGTTCATGGCGCCCTGGGTCGACTTCATCTTTGTCTCCGTGATCATGAAGGACAACTACAACAACTACACCATCGCCCTGGGTTTGTACCAGATGCTGACCCGGGAGAACATCTACCGCTATTTCACCCAGTTTTGCGCCGGCGCGGTCCTGATCGCGATCCCGATCACCATCTTGTTTGTCATCATGCAGAAATACTATGTATCGGGCGTAACCGGCGGTGCGGTCAAGGGATGAAGCGGCATCTGGCCCTGGCGGCGGTCCTGGCCCTGCTGCTCGCCCTGTTGTCCGGCTGCGCCGGCGCGCCGGAACCGGTGCGGGTTTCCGATGGCTACCGCAATTATTATGAGATTTTCGTGCGCAGTTTCTACGACTCGGACGGCGACGGAATCGGGGACCTGGCCGGGGTAACCGCCAAGCTGGACTACATCTCCGGCACGCTCGGCGCGGACGGCAGCTGGCTGATGC
>JAAZFW010000078.1 GCA_012511525.1 Clostridiaceae bacterium | reverse complement strand
TAAGCTTTGCCATCTGAGCTCACATAGAATAAAATAAAACCAAGCGGCCCTTTGCCACCACAGGCAAAGGGCCGCTTTTTAAGGGGCTGTTAAGAAATTAACAGCTCTTTTCTCCGAGAGATTGACAAGTCTGGTCAATCTTTCGGAGAACCTATAGAGCATCTTACTGATGAACAGTCCCTTATTCCGGAATATTCAATCCGGTCAGATTTCGTTTTGCAGCGCGGCAAAGCAGCGGGCAGCTTCGTCCAGCTGTTCCAGGGTGTGGGCCGCCGACACTTGCGTCCGGATGCGTGCCTTGCCCAGCGGCACGACCGGATAGGTGAACCCGATCACATAAATGCCCATCTCCAGCAGGCGATCGGCCATGCGCAGGGTCTTGGGTTCATCGTAGACCATGACCGGAACGATCGGGTGCTCCCCGGGCAGGATGTCCAGGCCGCTTTCTGCCATCCGTTCCCGGAAAAAACGGGTGTTCTCCCGCAATCGCTTCAGGATGGACGTGTCGGTCTCAAGCAGGCGGAGCACCTCAAGGGACGCGGCCGCGATAACCGGAGCCAGCGTGTTGGAAAAGAGGTAGGGCCGGCTGCGCTGGCGCAGCAGGTCGACAATCGTCCGGTTGGCGCTGGTGTAGCCGCCGCTGCCGCCGCCGAGCGCCTTGCCGAAGGTTCCGGTCAGGATATCGACGCGGTCGGTGACGCCAAAATGCTCCGGCGTGCCCCGGCCATGTTCGCCGACTACCCCGACAGCATGGCTGTCGTCGACCATGACCAGCGCGTCAAAACGTTCGGCCAGGTCGCAGATCGCCGGTAAATCGGCATAAGTCCCGTCCATCGAAAAGACGCCGTCCGTAGCGATCAGGAGCAGCCGGGCGCCGTTGTCGCGGGCCAGGGTCAGCTGGCGGAGCAGATCGTCCATGTCGTTGTTGCGGTAGCGGTAGCGCTTCGCCTTGCAAAGCCTGATGCCGTCGATGATGCTGGCGTGGTTGAGCTCGTCGCTGATCACCGCGTCCGCGTCTGTCAGCAGCGTTTCGAACAGGCCGCCGTTGGCGTCAAAGCAGGAGGAATACAAAATGGTGTCCTCCTTGCCCAAAAACGCGCTGACCGCCTCTTCCAGCTGCTTGTGCAAACGTTGCGTCCCGCAGATGAAACGAACCGACGACAAGCCGAAGCCCCAATCGTCCAGGCTGTTCCGGGCAGCTTCGATAACGCGCGGGTCGGCGGAAAGGCCCAGGTAGTTGTTGGCACACAGGTTGATCACCGGCTTTTGTCCGACCGGCGTGATTACCGTGCCCTGCGGACCGGACAGGACGCGCTCGTTCTTTTTGAGGCCCTTGGCCTCGATCTCGTCGAGCATCTTCGCGTACAGGGTGTAGGCCGTCTTCATGATTTCCTCCTTGTGGCTAGAATCCGTGCTGCCAGTCCAGGATCACCTTGCCGGATTGCCCGGAGCGCATGATCGCGAACGCCTGCTCATATGCGCTGGCCGGCAGCCGGTGCGTAATCACGGGGTCGATGGACAGGCCGCTTTGCAGCATTGTCGTCATCTTGTACCAGGTTTCAAACATCTCGCGGCCGTAGATGCCCTTGATCGTCAAGCCGTTGAAGACAACTTTATTCCAGTCGATCCGCGTATCCTGCTTGGGGATCCCCAGCAAGGCGATCTTGCCGCCATGGTACATCGTGTTGATCATGTCGTTGAACGCGGCGGGGCTGCCCGACATCTCAAGCCCGACGTCGAAGCCCTCCTTCATTTTCAGATCCCTGACGACATCCGCCAGCTGCGTGCGCGCAACATTGACCGCCCGGGTGGCGCCCATCTGCCGGGCCAGTTCCAGGCGGTAGTCGTTGACATCCGTCACGACGACATGGCGTGCGCCGACGTGGCGGCAGATTGCCGCGGCCATGAGCCCGATCGGCCCCGCTCCGGTAATCAAAACATCCTCGCCGACCATGTCGTAGGTTAGGGCGGTGTGTGTCGCGTTGCCCAGCGGATCGAAACAGGCGACCAGGTCGTCCGGCAGGTCCGGCGCGCAGCGCCAGACGTTGCTGCTGGGGATCACCAGGTATTCCGCGAAGGCGCCGTCCCGGTTGACGCCGACGCCCTGGGTGTTCTTGCACAGATGGCGGCGGCCGGCCAGGCAGTTGCGGCAAGCGCCGCAAACGATGTGCCCTTCGCCCGAGACGCGCTCGCCAACCGTAAATCCGCTCACATTCTCACCGACCGCGTCGATCAGGCCGACAAACTCGTGCCCGATCACGATGCCGGGCGGGATCGTCCGCTGGGCCCATTCGTCCCATTGCTCGATGTGCACATCGGTGCCGCAGATGGCGGTCTTGAGGATGCGAATCCGGATGTCGTTCTTGCCCGGGACAGGAACCGGCACATGCCTCAGCCAGATCCCCGGCTCGGCCTTGTCTTTGACCAGCGCACGCATCGTATCCATTGCCATCACCTTCTGTCCGTATAAATGAATGTTCCGCCGTTGGTGTACAGTTCAATTATGACAAACCAAGCCGGTAATTTCAAGCCCCGTGCGCGCATGATGCGACACATCTTCATTCGTATATTTATGATATTACAGCCTATATAAGCCTTATTTTAAGGATTCCAGATCTGAATTTGTTTCATTTATTAACCTAACTGCGATTAAAAAAACCAGGCGTGCCGCAAGGCGGGGCCGATACCTGCCAGCAGGGGCACATGTCCTTTCCACAAGGACAGATGACACCAGTTAACCGCCAAGCCTGTGCGCATGTGAAAGACACTTGCTCGCGACAGCGCCTACTCGCCTGAATCGGAGCCGTATTCGACCTGTCCCCAGGTCGCGCCCCACACTTTCATTGCCTTGATAATCGGTTTGAGGCTGCGCCCTTTTTCGGTCAAGCTGTACTGGACGGTCGGCGGAATGGTGGCGAACGCCTCACGCGTGACGATGTGCTTCTTTTCCAGGTCGCGCAGGCGGGCGGACAATGTCTTGGGGCTGACATTGCCCAACGACGCGCGCAGCTCGCCGAAGCGGCGGGTTCCCTCGAACAAGTCGCGAATAATCAGGAACGTCCATTTGCCGCCAAGCACATCGAGTGCTTTTTCGATCGAACAGGCGATCTCACCCACGCAGGGCTGAGCGGGTGCGTCCGATGATTCTGCTGCGATTTTTTGCTGCATTGTTTGTTATCCTCCTGGGAGTTAGTCCGAAACGTCCTGTTTGCGCTAATTGTATCTTTTGTGAAACTATATGTCAATGATGTAACTACTTTATCTAAGGTAGTGATTATGCTATAGTACCGGTGAAAAGGAGGATGAATATGGACTATCGTAAAATTGGCCGTGACGCGGCCGAAACATCACTATTCGGGATGGGCTGCATGCGTTTGCCGCTTGAGGTTCAGCCGGATGGCAGTAAACAGCACGGCAAGATCGACGAGGATGAGGCGATTCGCATGATTCGCTACGCGGTCGACCACGGCGTGACCTATTTCGACACCGCCTACCCCTATCACCAGGGCAACAGCGAACGGGTCGTGGGCAAAGCGCTCGCCGGCGGCTACCGCGAAAAAGTGCTCCTGGCGACCAAGATGCCGGTGTGGCAAGTCAAGAAAACCGAGGATTTCGAGCGGCTGCTCAACGAACAGCTGGAAAAGCTGCAGACGACCTGGATCGACTTTTATCTTCTGCATGCCCTGCACGAGGAATCCTGGCAGAATGTCAAGCGGCTCGGTGTGCTCGATTTTCTCGAAAAGGCGCGCCAGGACGGGAAAATTCGCCACATTGCGTTTTCTTTCCACGATCAGCTGCCGGTCTTTAAGGAGATCGTCGACAGCTTCGCCTGGGATATGTGCCAGATTCAGCTCAACCTGCTCGACGAAAACTACCAGGCGGGCCTTGAGGGAATGCACTATGCGGCAGAACGCGGGATCAGCATCGTCGCCATGGAACCGCTGCGCGGCGGCGCCCTGGCCCAAAAGGTTCCCCCGGACATCAAGGCGGTCTGGGAACAGGCGCCAATCAAGCGCAGCCCGGCTGAATGGGCCTTCCGCTACCTGACCGATTACCCGCAGATCAGCGTTATCCTGAGTGGCGTGACCACCATGGAGCAGCTCGTCGACAACATCCGTATTTTCGACGACGCCAAGCCCGAATCTCTGACCGGTCTGGAAAAGAATCTGCTCGGCCAGGTGCAGACGATCTACCGCGACAAGATCAAGGTCGGCTGCACGGGCTGCAACTACTGCATGCCCTGCCCGTTCGGGGTCTCTATCCCGGATGTTTTCAGGATCTACAACCAGGCGTTCCTGTATGACGATCCCGCCGCCAGCCGCAAGCAGTACCAGTCATTGCTCAGCAAGCAGCATGACGCGAGCCAGTGCCAATCTTGCGGCCAGTGCGAACCGCAGTGCCCGCAGAACATCCCGATCATCGCAAAACTGGCCGAAGCACACGCGTATTTGACCCAAACCTGATCTAGAGACACAACCCCGGTGCTCGAGCCGGTCAGCGATGACCGGCTTTTTCACGCCAGAAAATATCGCCGGGTCGCGCGGCGCAGCCGGGGGGCGACCGATGCGGTCAGCAGGGCAAAAAGGCCATCGGTGGCCAGGTACGGGATCATGCCGATCTGGAGGATGCGCACAAGCCCCGTGCTGTCGCCGCTGACGATGTTTTTCAGCACATACAGGTAACCGGTTCCGCACAGGTAGACGACAGCCAGTCCGGCGGCGTTGATCGCCAGCGCCGAAAACAGCTTGAGACCGTTGCGCTGCGGGTCCGCCCGGTCAGCCAGATGGCCGATCAGGGCTGCTGCCAGCACCATCCCGGGCAGATAGCCAAAAGAAGGTTGCAGCACATAGGCCGGACCGCCGCCGGCCGCGAAGACCGGCAAGCCGGCCAGCCCGATCAGAAGGTACAGGCCCTGGGCGGCCAGCGCCCGCCGGCCGCCCAGCAGTAATCCGGTCAAAAAACAAACCGCGGTCTGGAGGGTGAACGGAATCGGGCCGGCCGGTATGACCAGCTTGCCGCCGACGATGGCCAACCCGCAGAAGATGGCGCAGATTGCCAGGTTGAAGATGTTTTTTCGCATACCAGCTCCCTGCCGGCACCGCGGCCGTGTTGATTCGCGGGCCCAAGACATGCGGCCAGTATAGCAAATTGCGCCTTTTTGTCAACTTTTATTTGCATTAATGGATCTATTTGGTTGACAATCTCACAATGTCGTCGGATGGTAGCCCATCAGGCCGCGCACCGACACGGCTCCGGAGCGAACCGTTTGCCGTTGTCCCCTGGCATCCAGCACGACAAGCTCCCCTTCCTCGTCCAGATCCACTGCCTGGCCGATCCACGCCGGCCGGCCTTGTTCCACGATGCGAACGGTTTTGCCCAGCGTCAGGAGCAAGGCGCGATACGACCCGATCCAGGCCGCCCGATCCAAAAGCAGCCCTTCCAGCGCCTGGAAGCGCCGCAAAACGGCGCAGAGTATATCCAAGCGCCGGAAGGGCCTGTCACATTCGAGCCGAAGCGAGGTCGCAGATGCCGCCAGATCGTCGGGAAAGTGGGTCTGGTTCAGGTTCAGGCCGATCCCGATCACCAGGTAGGCGACGCGGTTTTCTTCCATGGCAGTCTCTGTCAATATCCCGCCCAGCTTTTTGCCGCTGCTTTTAGCGATCAGGTCGTTAGGCCACTTGATGCCGGCAAAAGGCCGCTCTTCCTGCGCGTCGACCAGCAGGTTAAGACCCTGTGCGGTGCAAAGCCCCGCAAACAGCGTGGCGCTGGCCATCTCACGCGCATCGGCCTCGGGGCGCAGGAGCAGCGAGCATGTCAGATTGAGATCGGCCTGTGAGACCCACGTGTATCCGCGTCGGCCGCGACCCGCGGTCTGGTAACGGGCGATGAAAAGGCTCCTGCCTGGAGCGCCGGCCGCCGCGGCCCGCTTGGCCATCTCGTTTGTGGAATCCGTCTCGTCGACGATTTCAACAGCCTGGATATAGTCGGCCAGTCCGTGCGCCGCCAGGGCATCTGACAGCGTCTTTGCACTCAGGATGTCCGCCTCGCGGATCAGCTGGTACCCCCGGTTCGTCCTGGCCTCGATCTGGTGCCCGTCGCGGCGCAGCTGTCCGACATGTTTCCAGACTGCCGAACGCGAGATGCCGATCCGGTCGCTGATCTCGTTTCCGGACACAGAACCCGGATTTTCTTTCAGTATGGCAAGGATCTTGTTCTTCACGACGTCCTCCCGCTGCAGATTGGGGCGCGGTGCGCCCGTCTTGTTCAGGCAAAAAAATAGTTTGACAGGCTAAAAAAATAAGTGCCATGTCCGCCTCTTTCCATTATACTGTAACTAAGGGACTGTTCATCAATAAGCAGCTCTATAGGTTCTCCGAGAGATTGACCAGACTCGTCAATCTCTCGAAGAAAAGAGCTGCTAATTTCTTAACAATCCCTAAGACCATCCAATCAGATGAGGGGGCATGGGCCAAGCACATGATCAAACGCCGTTATGATGTTGTCTTCACGGTCATGCGACCGTTTTTTCGTCTCTACACCCGCCTGGCTTACGCCTACCGGGCTTTGCCGGCACCGATTCTGCCCAAAGGCGAGCCAGCTCTGATCCTGTCGAATCACAACGCCGCGCTGGATCCCTTCTTCCTGGCCCTCAGCTTCAGGCGGCCGATTTTTTTCGTGGCCAGCGACCACATTTTCCGTCTGGGCCTGGTCAGCCGCATCATCCGTTACCTCGTCGCGCCGATCCCGATCGTCAAGTCGCAGATGGATCTGCGCACCTTGCGCCAAATCCGCGAAACGATTCGTGACGGCGGCCTGGTCGGCCTGTTCCCCGAGGGCAACCGCTCGTTCCACGGCAGGACCATGTTCATCCCCCCGTCGACCGGGAAGCTGGTCAAGCAGCTCGGCTGCACCGTCCTGCTCTACCGGCTTGACGGCGGCTACCTGACATCGCCGCGCTGGGCCATAAGACGCCGCAAGGGCTTTTTGCAAGGTCAGGTGGTGCGGCGGATCGACCCGGCCGAACTGGCCAGATTATCGCCGGACGAGATATTCCGGATCATGAGCGAAGCACTGGATGTCGACGCATTCGCCTGGCAGCGGAAAAAAAAGATCCCTTACAAGGGGCGATTGCTCGCCGAAGGTTTGGAGCGGACCTTGTTTGTCTGCCCCAAGTGCCGCGGCCTGGCGACGCTGACCGGACACAAAGACCGTTTTTCTTGCGCGTGCGGCCTGTCGGTCCGCTACACGACGCTGGGCTTTTTTTCGCCTTGCGACGACTGGTCGCGCCGGCAGGAAGAGAACGGCACCTTTCTGGACAATGTGTCGGCTTGGGACACTTGGCAGCGCGCCGAGCTTCCCGGCATTCTGTTTGCCCCTGGCGCCGCTTCGGACCAGGCCTGTCTGCAGGATGCGAAGCAAAAGCTGGTCAGCACCGAACGCGCCAGCCGGTCTCACGTCCTCGCCAGCGGAAACTTGCAGCTCTTTCGCGACCAGCTGGTCTTTGACAGCACGGACGGGCAACCGAAGCGT
>JAAZFW010000546.1 GCA_012511525.1 Clostridiaceae bacterium | reverse complement strand
TGATGGAAATGCTCGCGGAGTATGGCTATATCGACACCGCCTGGGACCTGGTCACACGCGAAACCTATCCCTCGTGGGGTTTCATGATGCAACACGAGGCCACCACCGTCTGGGAGCGCTTCGAACTCAAAAAAGATCCTGGCATGAACTCGCACTGCCATCCCATGTACGGCGCGGTCGGCAAATGGCTGTACTCCCATATCGCCGGCATTGTCCCGGTCAGCCCCGGCTTTCGCGAGGTTCTGATCAGGCCCTATTTCCCGGAGCGGCTCAGCTCGGCCCAGGCGACCGTCGTCACCTGCCGCGGCGATGTGTCGGTGCGCTGGCACAAGAGCTACGGCCAGCTGCGGCTCCAGGTCACCATCCCCAACGGCATGTCCGCCCGGATTGAGGCGGGCGCGGTTCGGGAGACGGTTGGCGGCGGCACCCATCGCTTGCTGCTCTGACCGATTTTTAGGAGGTTCCGGTATGGATTCTTTGACAGCTTTTCGTCGGCGCCTGGCTGCCCGGGAACAAAATCCTTCCGGGGAGCGGCCCGTCGTGATCGCCTGCCTGGGCGACAGCGTCACGCATGGCGTCTTCGAGGTTGAAGAACCGCCGGCAGGCGGCATGGTCCTCACCTACGACACCGACCAGGTGTATCACGCCCAGTTGAAGCGCCTGCTGGACCTGTTCTTCCCCGCCGCGGCCGTCCAGGTGATCAACGCCGGGATCAGCGGCGGCACCGCGGCCGGCGGTGCGGCGCGGCTGGAGCGGGACGTGCTGTCTTTTTCGCCTGACCTGTGCATCGTTTGCTTTGGCCTCAACGACGCGCATGGCGGACCAGGGGGCCTGACGGCATACCAGGCCGCCATGGCAGGGATCCTGGACCGCCTGGCGGGCATTCCCACGATCCTGCTGACCCCCTGCATGATGAACACGGTTATGCCGGGACATGTCAGTGGCCAGGCGCTGCAGGAGGCCGCGCGGCGCTGCATGGCGGTGCAAAACGACGGGGTCCTGGCCGCGTACGTGGAAGCAGCCCGGGATGAAGCCCGTGCCCGCCGGTTGCCTGTCTGCGACGAATACGCCCGATTCGCCGCCTGGTCGTCGGGCGGCATCGACACCAACCGCCTGCTGGCGAACGGGATCAACCACCCGGTCAGGACGATCCACGGGCTGTGGGCGCATGACCTGCTCAAGATGATATTGGGATGACGAAAGGGTAAAACTTTTAAAGCCTGTAACACAGAAAGGATGGTTACGCCATGAAGAGGGTTAAGGACAAGCAGCTGCTGGTCGGAGCCGATTTCGCTGGCTTCCCGCTCAAGGAGGCGGTGGTCGCGCATCTGCGTCAGAAAGGCTGGGAAATTACGGATGTCGGCGTGCGTTCCCTTGAGGACACCGACACCGATCTGATGTTTCACCGGGTTGGCCTGCGCGTAGGGGCCCTGATCGCGGAACGCGAATTCGAACGGGCCCTGATCTTTTGCGGAACCGGGATGGGCATCCACATCGCGGCAAGCAAGTGCCCCCATGTCCACGCGGGCGTGGTGGAATCGGTTCCGGCCGCCCTCAGGGCGATCACCGGCAACGGGGTCAACGTGCTGGCCATGGGCGCTTTCTACGTCGCGCCGCAGATGGGCATCGATATCGCCGAGGCCTATCTCAACGCGGAGCTTGGTAGCGGCTACGAATGGTGGCACAACTTCTACGAGTTCCACAAGCTGGCCATCGACGAGCTGGAAGCGTTCGACTACGAGACCTACAAGCAAAACGGCTTTAAGCTCAAGCACCTCGGCGATTACCCGCTCAAGCTGGAGCGCAAGCCGGAAAACCTAGACTGACCCGGCGCGGACATAAGGAATGCAGGCGCCAAGGCCCCTCGTTTCCAACCGTATGCAGCAGCTTATCCAACGACGGCTGTTGTCGGGAACGTGTTTTTTACAACTCAAGACTATCAGCATTCAGTAAGAAATCGAAGATGCTCATGTGCAGAACACCTTTATCATTATAAAGCGGCGCCAGTGCATCTTTCGTAATCATAATCTTTTTGAATGCATCTTGAGTCATCAGAAGCGGCTTTTGTTCTTGCGCTTTTTTTGCTTCATCCGGCATGGCAAAGGCGGATTGTACATAATAGCGCTTGGATCCTTTGTTGCAGACAAAATCGATTTCCCGCTGCTTGCGGATCTTTTTACCGTTCTTATCTACTTCGTTTGAAATGACCACCCCAACATCCACATTGTACCCGCGCACTTTCAATTCGTTAAAAATGACATTTTCCATTGCATGTGTCTCTTCTATCTGTCTGAAATTAAGCCGGGCATTCCGCAGACCATAATCGGTGAAGTAATACTTTGAAGGCGTGTCAATATATCTCTTCCCTTTGATGTCATACCTGATTGCTCTGTCAATAAGGAACGAATCCTCAAAATATCCGATATATTTCCTGATCGTATTCTGGCTGATGGTCTTGTTTTTCACGCTTTTAAATGTTTTAGAAAGCTTGCTTGGATTGGTAAAAGATCCTATGGCTGAAGACAATATGTTCAGAAGTTCATCCAATTCCGATTGGTTTTTGATGTTGTTTCTGCCGATAATATCAGAAATGTATGTTTCTTCAAGCAGGCTTTTTAGAAAATTTGCTTTTTGATCCGGTGTAGAAAACTCAAGAACAAGAGGAAGCCCTCCATAAATGACATACTCTCTCCATCCGGATACTTGGTCTCCGGAATATACACTCATAAATTCAGCAAAAGTGAGCGGGTACATATGAACCTCATCACCGCGCCCACGAAATTCTGTAATGACATCTTTAGACAAGAATTTCGCATTACTGCCGGTGACATACACATCCACATTCTTCATCCGTGCCAGGCTGTTTAGTACTGCTTCAAAATCATCAAGCAGCTGAACCTCATCCAAAAGCACATAGTACCTATCTTGATCAGCGATTCGCTCCTTTAGATATGGATAAAACACTTTCGGATCACGATATTTTTTGTTTTCGTACAGGTCAAAGGCCATCTCAATAATATGATCATCTGGAACCTGCTCGCTTGCCAAATGCTCCCGAAATAGTTTATACAAAAGATATGATTTGCCGCATCTGCGCATGCCCGTGATGACCTTGATCAGTCTGTTGTGCTTCTTGGATATCAACTTGTTAAGGAACATATCCCTGCTTATTTCCAATTTTTGCCTCCTTTATTTATCTTAAATGCGGATTTCCGCACTTTCATTCACTTAAACGATATATCAAGCCAGCGTAAAACGCAAGGCTAAAAAAGTTATTTGCGGAAATCCGCATTTTTCTTCAATCATAAAACAAGGCTAAACCTATGCTCATTCCCTTTTTCAACGATCTCATGTAGGTTGGGGCAACCAGCGCGAAGTCTGTCTGCGCCCGGGCAGCAACGATCACCTGGAGATGACACAGGGAATATCAATTCCATGAACGCCAAGGGTGGGATCATGCCCGCCAGGATGGCTCGCTTGCCCGGCAGGAAAGCCAGCCTCCGAGCCAGAACGTGAAAGCGGGGCTCGTGCACCGCTATCAGCAACGGCCTTGCCCCGCCGTGTTATGCAGAAAAAGTAAAAGACGATCATTGCGTGTTAATAAACATGCAATGACATGAGGAGCTTGGGGACTGTTAAGAAATTAACAGCTCTTTTCTTCGAGAGATTGACGAGTCTGGTCTATCTCTCGGAGAACCTATAGAGTTGCTTATTGATGAACAATCTCTTATCTCCCGCTTCATCGTCCATATCAATCAGAATGGCAAAAACAGGATCAAGAGCCGTACGCATTCTTTTTCAAATAGGATTTTTCTCACAACCCCCGCAAGGCCATCATTCTAGCCTTTCTATGCGCTGACTGCGCTGCCATCGTTATCCATACCCCCTGTTTCAACAGGGAACGCAAGCCGGAAAACCTAGACTGACCCGGCGCGGACATAAGGGATGTAGGCGCCGTAGCCTTCCTTTTCCATCTCCTCGAGCGGGATGAAGCGCAGCGAAGCGCTGTTGATGCAGTAGCGCAGCCCGCCTTTGTCCCTTGGCCCGTCGGTGAAGACATGGCCCAGGTGGCTGTCCGCGGCACGGCTGCGCACTTCGGTGCGGATCATGCCGTGAGTCAGGTCGCGCTTTTCCCGGACGGCCTTTTCTTCCAGCGGCCGGGTGAAGCTCGGCCAGCCGCAGCCGGCGTCAAATTTGTCGCGCGACGAGAACAACGGCTCGCCGCTGACTACGTCGACATAAAGGCCCGGTTTGTCCTGCTGCCAGTATGCGCCGCTGAACGGCCTTTCGGTGCCGCTTTCCCGGGCAACCCGGTATTGTTCCGCTGTTAGGGTCCGGCGCAATTCCGCCTCGCTGGGACGGATGTATATTTTCGGATCGAACGGCATCTTTCTTCCAGTCTGGCCTAAAGAATCGAAGCTGACATGGCAATAGCCGCCCGGGTTCTTATCCAGATAGTCCTGATGGTATTCCTCCGCCAGGTCGTAACGGCGCAGCGGTTCGACTTCGGTCACGATCGGGCGGCTGGTCTTGGCTTGCTCTTTCGCGATAACCGATCGAATCGCCGGCAGCTGCCCGTCATCCACGTAATAGATCCCGGTCCGGTACTGGCTGCCCCGGTCGTTGCCCTGGCGGTTGACACTGGTCGGGTCGATGATCTGGAAGAACGCGCCAAGCAAATCCTCCAGGCTGATCCGGTCGGGGTCGTAGCGCACATGCACGGTTTCGGCGTGGCCGGTTTTGCGGGTGCAGACATCCTCGTAACTGGGGTTTTCCGTGCGGCCGTTGGCATAGCCGACCGACGTGGCGGCGACGCCCAATACGCGGGCCATGTAAGCCTGGACACCCCAGAAGCAGCCGCCGGCCAGCCAGATGTCCGCCAGATTGCTAGCGCTGTAGTCCAGGTTTCGGTTCGGGTTATCGGGCAACGTTTGTTTCATCGTTCATCAATCCTTCCTGGCCTCGGGCTAAGGTCTGCGCCGCTTTCATGATACACCCGATCGGGCGATCCGGCGCAAGGAGATTTAGCCATACGGCATCGCTATCAGTTTACCAGAAAGGATGTTGTTGTCGGTCACCGATGTGACTGATTTCCGATATCAAGCCGGATCGTCTGATCTGTCGTTCACGTTCGCGTTCCGGCACTGCGCCAACAAGCCTTGCGGGCCAGAAAACAAGTCTGGCGTCATGAAGCGTTTGCTGGTTTCATAAACTGGACATTGTTTATTCACTTTGCCGACGCGGGGCGTGGTATAATTATATTACACCACTTAGCAATGAGAAGCCATGCACCGGCTTCAGGCGCCTGCAGCGTCCGGGGAGGGATGCGTCATGATTCTGGTTACAGGGGCAACCGGCCATATCGGGAACGTTCTGGTCAAAAAACTGCGGGATCGTTACCCCCATGAAGCGTTGCGGCTGTTCCTCCAGCCGGGTGAACGGCTGGACGCCTTCGATGGCCTTTCAGTCGAACTGTGTTTCGGCGATATCCGCAAGGCCGAGGATGTCCGGCGCGCGGTTAACGGCGTCCGGCTGGTTTTCCACCTGGCCGGCATCGTGGACACGGCGCCGCGCCGGCCGCGCTTGCTCGAGGAAGTCAACGTCGGCGGCACGCGTCACGTGGTCGAGGCCTGCCTGGATTACGGCATCGAGCGGCTGGTTTATGTCAGTTCCGTACACGCGTTGCCGGACTTGCCGGAAAACGAGGTTATCCGGGAACGGACAGATTTTCCGATTCCCGGCCTGCTCGGGACTTATGCCAACACCAAGTCGACTGCCACCGCCGTGGTCTACGACGGCATCGCGCGCGGCCTGGACGCGGTCATCGTGTTCCCGAGCGGCGTGATCGGCCCTTACGATTACCGGATGTCGGAGATGGGCCGCCTGTTTCGCTACCTCAGCACCCAGGGCTGGCTGAAGCTGATCATGTCCTTTGACGGCGCTTACAATTTTGTCGACGTGCGCGATGTCGCCGACGGGATCTTGTCCGCTGCCCGCGCCGGGCGCTCCGGTGAGGGCTACATCCTGTCCGGGCACCGCATCACGCTCCGCGAGGTGATTCGCCTCGAACGGCGTGCCCTCGGCCAGCGCCAGCCCGCAATCTTCTTTGCGCCCCGCTGGCTGGTTCGCCTGGCGGCCTGGCTGACCCACGGCGCCTGCCGGCTGCTGCGCATCAAGCCTTTTTTCACACCTTACAGCGTCTCTGTGCTGGTCTCCAACAGCAACCTCAGCCATGCCAAGGCGACAGAGGAACTGGGCTTCGAGCCGCGTCCGCTGCTGGACACCTTCCGCGACAGCGTGCTCTGGATGCAGGAGCACGGCCAGATCAAAAAACCGCACCGCAAGCTCCATCAGGCCGCCGGCCGCAACGGTTCGTAGATTAGGGCTCTTTGAAAAAACCGCGCATCGATTCCAGGGGGTCCGCGTCCTGCGGGCAGCGCGCCGTCTGTCCGCTTTTTGCCGCGCTGTAGATCGCCAGCACGGTCGCAACGGCATCGCGGCCGGACTTGCCGTCGGCCAGCGGTGGACGGCTGGTTCGGATAGCTCTGGCTAGGTCGGCGTAGATGCCGCTGTGCGGGTTGCCTAGCCTTGCCAGAGCACGCAACCCGCCCTTGCGCCAGGTCTGCCACAGGAAGCGCCGCCAATAGCGGCCGGTCAAGTCATGGCCTGCCCGGTCGCGCACCCGCACGTAGGGTTTGCCCGCGTATAGACCGGCCCGGACTTCACCGTTGTCGGCAAAAACCGTAAAGGACGCTTCAGGGCGTTTCGGATCGGTGGCGGTCGTCCCTTCGAGCAGGCAATAGGTTCCGTTGTCCAGCTTTAATGTAGCCAGGCCGAAGTCTTCTGCCTCCATCCGGTGCGCCAGCTGGCCGATCTGGCCGGTCGCTGCCACAACCTTGCCGCCCAGCAGGAACATCATCAGGTCAAGGGCGTGGATGCTCTGGTTCATGAGCGCGCCGCCGTCCTGCTCCCAGGTGCCGCGCCAGCTGGCGGCGTCGTAATAGGCTTGGTCGTGGCCCCAGCGCACCGCGACGGACCCGTAAAGGACGCGGCCCAGCTTCCCGGCGGCCAGGTCAGCCGCCAGGTCCTGCACAAGGGGAAAAAACCGGTAGATATGGCCGACGGCGATCTGCAGCCGGCGCTCAGCTGCCAGGGCCAGCAAGTCGTCGGCTTCGTCGAGCGAGAGCGTCAGGGGTTTTTCGACCAGCACGTGGGCGCCGGCCAGCAAGGCCTGCCGGGCCAGGCGGTAATGGGTGCCGCTGGGGGTCGTGATCGCCACCAGGTCGGGCTTTTCCGCTTCGAGCAACAGGTCCAGCGCTGCAAAGACCGGTACCGGTTCGCGGATCCCAGCCTGGGCGAGCAGGCTGCGGGCCGCCTCGGGCCGCGTGTCGACCAGGCCTGCCAGGCGCAAGGTTTTGTCCAGGTGACGGATGGCCTTGAGGTGCTTGGCGGCGACTTTGCCGCAGCCGACGATCGCGCAGCGCAGCTGGCGGTCGTGCTCGTCTCTTTTCGATGTCATGGGTTGTCCTCCGGTCTGCCCTCGTTCCAGCGCGCCCGGCGCAGCACGGCGTTGATCCGGCGGTATTCGCGCGGGCTGTATTCCAT
>JAAZFW010000077.1 GCA_012511525.1 Clostridiaceae bacterium | reverse complement strand
GCGATTGCGGCCTGGCTGTTCCAGGGAAAGCCGTCATTGTCACCGGTGCTGGTCGTCCATCCGTGCAGGGTAACGGGGCCGTGGGTGTGCGTGTAGCTGAGTATCACCCGCTTCAGGCCGCTCTGTGTCCTCAGGGCCGCGCGAACTTCCTTTGCAAAGGCGCGGTCGGCGTAGAGCACGTCCAATGAGACCAGAGCGGCCGTTTCCCGCTTGTCGTCTTCGAGCAGCAGCATCGTGGCGAACAAGTCGTCGTGGACGCCTTCGCTCAGGCGAGTCCGGGCCGCGAAACCGCACTGCATGACCGGCTCATCCGGCGTGATGCAGCGCCTGGCGATCGAAAAGCGCATCAACTGTCCCTCCGTTCCCCGTCACGGCTTAGTCGCTGTATCCGGGAATGCTTGCCGGTGCCCAGGGCGTGTAATAGTCCTGAACCAGGTGGCCGGCATCCGGGTTCTTTTTCAGGAGCGGAACCGCAAAGGGGCGAAAATCGCCGTTTTCGATGCCGCCGGTCTCGCCGCAGGCTATGAGATGGTCAATCAGGGCCGACTTGATCGTGTCGCGCTGCCGGCGGCAGAACGGGTTTTCGGCCACATCGTGCGTCTCGTGGCTGTCCCGGCGCTTGTCAAACAGCATCTCCCGGCTGTCCGCGGCGCTGTAGGTGTATTTCCAGTCCTTGCCGGCGGCCATGTAGAGGCTGAAGACGGCCCGGGCGGCCTGCGGGTCCGCCACCAGGCGGCGAAAGTCCGGATCGGGCTCCAGGAAAGGTTCCGCGTTAAAGGCCAGCTGGCCGAAGACATAAGGCCGGTCGGTCCGGCCCGCCGCCACCTGGTGCAAATCCAGCCCGTCGAGGGCATGGGACCGGATGGCAGTCCCGCTGGCTGCCAAGAACGTCGGGGCGATATCGATTAAACTGACCGGCTCGTCACAGACTTGTCCGGCGGCAAACCGGCCTGGCTGGGCGACGATCAGGGGGATGCGGGCGCAGGAGTCGTGCATCGAGCGCTTGCCGAAACACTGGTAGTCGCCCAGGTGCTCGCCGTGGTCGGCGGTAAAGACGATCAAGGTCTGGTCGATCTGACCGGTTTGCTCCAGCGCGTCCAGCAGGCGGCCGACCTGGAAATCGACGAACGAGATACAGGCATAATAGTACGCCTTGATCGCCCGGACCAGGTTGAGATCGAAACCGTTGTCGCGGTACTTGTAGCGGTTCTGGCAGCGGTTGACCAGCGTTTGCAGCGATTCGAACGCGTCCGGGCGGTTGGGCAGGGGCATCTGGTCCGGCCGGTAGAGTTTATGCCAAGGATTGGGCGGCGCGAAGGGCGGATGCGGATGGATGAAGCTGGCAAAGAGGTACCAGCGATCCGGCCGGTTGGCCTGTTCGTTGATAAAATGAACCGACCGGTCTCCGATCCACTGGCTGGGGTGATCCTCAGGCGGCAGCTGGGACGGTTGGGGGATGTAATACATCTCGCCCCGGATACCGTTGGGCTCCAGCAGGTGGCGGTAGCCTTTGGCCTGGAGATGGGCCAGATAAGGCAGCTTATCCAACGGCTTTCCCAACCCTTCCTCCTGGATTTCGCGCGACAGGAAGCCGCGCAGGGCGAACGGGTCCGGGCTGAAATGGCATTTTCCGATCCCATGCGTCCGGTAACCGCCGGCGGCCAGGGCGTCCATGAAGGACCGGCGATTGTCGGTCGGCATCGGTGTGTTTTCGTAGCAGCTGGTGTGGGCCGGATACTGGCCGTGGATCATGGCACAACGCGCCGCGATGCAGACCGGCGACGGCGTATAGGCGTTGGTAAAGGCCGTTCCCATGCGCACGAGCCGGTCCAGGTTGGGTGTGCGGATAACGGGATTGTTCAGGGCCCCGATCGTATCAAAGCGCTGCTGATCGACAAAAATATGCAAAATGTTGGGACGGGTCATGATGAGCACCTCGTTTCAGACGGTAAACAAACAGCCGGTACAGGAACATCATAGCAAATGGCTGGGGCAGAAGCCACGCAAGAAGGACTCAATGAATGACAAAACAGTGCTAGGGACAACCCATGGGCGACGAGGTGCTTTATCCGAGCAATAGGAAACAAGTCTTTGGATTTTTACGTTCAGTTCGCTTGACGATTTCTCTATACGCGCACAGGAACGTATAAGAACAAGGTATCAGGTTGGCCGATTTGAAGTGATGCTGATGGTTGTTTGACGATGAAAACATTAGATTAATGATATATGTTAATTTGTCATAGATGAAATTGAGAGCAGTATTGGTGCTGGTTGATGAAAATGGCAACATCATATGACGCATGACCTAACATACTCCTCGAAAACATCATCCCCTTATAGTTAGTCCGAATCAATCAATCCGGCTTATATGTTTCAAGTAATTTTTCAGGTTCGATAGCAGGAATATCAGATGCGATAAAGTCTTTGGTATTTCTAGTCATGATTGAATGGCATGCATATCTGCGGGCAACTTCGACAATAACCGCATCTTCGAAGTCCATAACACAGCTGCTAAGCGCACATTGAATGTCATCAGATAGAACATCGGCTAGTTTTGTAAAGATAAAAAGCTGACTCAAAGCATTTCTTGTGGCTGAATCATCCATGCCGCCCTTTCGCAGTAAATAATAAATGTCAGTCACACAAGAGGTCGTGATCATAACATCCAGTTTGTCCTGAACAGCCAGGTTCAGGATCTCATATGACGCAGTAAAATGCGGTTCTCTTCGTAATAAGACATCAAGCACGATATTGGTATCGACTAACACCTTCATTGCTTTGAGAGCCTTTCAGCCTTGATTTCGTCAAGAGACAATCCTGTATCCGGCAATAGACCAACAAGGCTGTCCAATGCTGCCTTTTTATCCACAATAAAAGGGACGATTTTAGCGATCGGTTCACCATTCTTGGTTACGATGATGGAGTCCTCTTTATGGACAATTTCCAGATATTTACCAAGGTTGTTCTTTAATTGTGTTGCGGTAACGATCATGTCATCACCTCCTAGCTAATGCTATTATATCATATCGAACGATTTATTTACATATAATTGTTCATAACAAATATTTATAACGGACGATTATCCTGTTAAGTCTCTGTCTAAAACGAAAAACACAAAGGATACATCTGCAGCTGATCGGTCAAATTCGTTTATCGTCATGGAGAATACATATTTCTTGGGTATAACAGGATAACGGTGCTGCTATTTGGGTGAATAATGAGGTATTCTCCGCATGCCCGTGTAGCGCTAAGGGCTTAGCCTTTTAGCGAAAGAGACCCCTGGCTTTTGCCATGGGAGAACGTCAATCTTTCCTGAAACCAGTATCCTCGCCACCCTTGTTTCACAAAAATAGATGCAGAACCTTTTGTGAGATCAGTAAGCTTCGGTTTACAACCTGCGCTCACCTGTCTCGGCGTCAAAGACTGCCGTGCCGGTGACAGGGAAGTCGATTGTCACCTGCTTGCCGTTTTTCAGCGTCAATGTGCGCGTCCCCGGCTGCGCTGCGTTGATCGCGACCAGCCCGCCGCCGGCCAGGACCGGGTCGCCGATGTCGCCGTAGCAATGTGCGCCCGCTTCCTGGAGCAGGGGACGCAGGATCTGCGTGGTAATGAGCGGAACGGCAAACCAGATGTCGCTGCCTTTGCGCGCTGCGGCGACCTCCCCCGTGTTGTAGCGGGCGAGGATTTCTGCGCCGTCGTCATCAGCTGCGAACAGCGGGTTGCAGTGGCCTTCCGGGATCGCGACGGTGGCTTCCGGCAGGCGGTCGCAGGTCGTGTAGGACCGGATCCGGTCCGGATCGGCACATTTCCGGATCCCCATGCCAACGGTCGCGGTAAGGTTGACGGTCGCGAGCGTCTGGC
>JAAZFW010000545.1 GCA_012511525.1 Clostridiaceae bacterium | reverse complement strand
GTGCGGCGTTCCTGCTTGCCTTCTTGCTGATGCTTGTTGGCTGCGGCTGGCGGAACCGGCGTTACCGCCAGCGCAAGGATCGTGAGATGGCCTCGATGGTCAGCCAGTTTATCGACGAGCGAAACAAGTCGGAGGCCATTCTTGCCGATCTCGATGTCGGGGTCATCGCCTACAGCAGTGACGGCGTCCGGATCAATTCGAATCCCGCGGCGCGCAAGATGCTCTCGCCAGACCCTGTTCCCGAATCTCTGTCCGATTTTATCAGCCGCTACGGGCAGGAAAACGGCATCCAGGCGGCCGCGTTGCTGGGCAACCGGCAGATCAGCGGCATGATCCAGCACGCCGAGCGGATTTTGCGTATCCGGCTGAAGGAGTCCCGCTTCGACGAGGGACGCCGTGCGGGCAACATTGTCGTGCTGCAGGACATCACCGATCAGGAACGTGAGGAGAAACAGCGCAAGGAATTCGTCGCCAACGTCTCCCATGAGCTCAAGACGCCGCTGACAACGATCAAGACCTATTCGGAATCCCTGCTGGAGTGGGGACTGGCCGAAAAGAACGGCGATGCGGTGCGTAAGGATATCTGGCGCATTCACGACGACGCGCTGCGCATGGAACGCCTGGTCGAGGATCTGCTCTTGCTGTCAAGTATCGACAGCCGCGGCATCCGGGTCCGCCTGGAGCTATTGGACTTCACCCAGGTCGTCCGCCAGGTCGTCGACAGGATGCAGCACCAGGCCCAGGACAAGGCGATCGACATGTCCTGTTACACCCTGACGCGGATCCCGCTCGTTTTTGTCGACCGGACCGCGATGGAGCGTGTCATCACCAACCTGGTCAGCAACGCCATCAAGTACACCGAAAAGGGCGGGTCGGTCAAAGTCTATATCAGCTATCTGGTTGACGACGTGTATGTCAAGGTAGCCGATACGGGTTTTGGCATCGACAAAGAGCACCTGCCCAGGATTTTCAACCGCTTTTACCGGGTAGACATGACCGGTTCGCGCATGTTTGGCGGAACCGGACTCGGTTTGTCGATCGCCCGCGAACTGGTCGAGCTGCACAACGGCAAGATCAGTGTTGCCAGTACGCTGGGAAAAGGCACGGAATTCACCGTGATGATCCCGATTGCCCGAAAAGTGATGCAAGATGCGCTTAACGCCTGCCGGCAGAACTGTCCGCCGGTCGACCCGCTGCACCTTGCCGCGGCCGAAGAGCTGCGCGCCATGGCCCAGGAAATGGGCCTGGCTGACAGCGACCTGACCCAATTGGAAAAAAAGCAAGGTGCCCGACTGCTTGACCGGATCCTGGAACGCGATCAGCCAGACGAGAGTTCCGATCTCGGGGACACCAAGGCGTACAAGGTGGTTCGCGATGAGGACCTGGTCAGGCCGGACGCAGACGAACAGGCGCTGCCGGCAGCCGGGCAGAATACGCAACCGATCTGAGGAGGAATGTGATTGAGCAGCTATATTATCCGCGGCGGCAACCGACTGACCGGAGATGTGTCTGTCAGCGGCTCGAAGAACGCCGCTTTGGGCATCATCTCGGCAGCGATGCTGCTGGACGGACCTTGTAAAATCGAAAACATCCCGGATATCGCCGATCTGAATGTCATGATTGAAATCTGCAAGGCGCTGGGAGCCCAAGTCAAGCATGACCCGGACGGGGCCTTGTTCCTTGATCCCAGCACGATTACCAGCTGGGAAGCGACTCATGACAAGGTCCGCCACATCCGCGGCTCTTATTATCTGCTGGGCGCGTTACTTGGCCGCTTCAGCAAGGCCAGCATCTACATGCCTGGCGGGTGTAATTTTGGCGCCCGGCCGATCGACCAGCACATGAAGGGCTTTGAGGCGCTTGGCGCCACCGTCACGATCGAGTATGGCAAGATCAATGTAGAAGCCGAGCATCTGCACGGCGAGCACATCTTTCTCGATGTCGTCAGTGTCGGCGCTACGATCAACATCATGATCGCCGCGGCGAAAGCCGAGGGGACCACCGTGATCGAGAACGCTGCCCGAGAGCCGCATATCGTCGACGTGGCCAATTTTCTCAACACCATGGGCGCCAATATCCGCGGCGCCGGTACCGATGTAATCCGTATCACCGGGGTGTCGCAGCTGCCGGCCGGCGCAACGTATTCGATCATCCCCGACCAGATCGAGGCCGGCACCTACATGCTGGCCGGCGCGCTGACCCGGGGCGACGTGACGGTGCGCAATGTGATCCCCAGGCACATGGAGCCCCTGACAGCCAAAATGGAGGAAATGAACATCTCGGTTGATACCGGCGACGACTGGATCCGGGTCTGGATGGATCCAGGCCGTGAGCTGCTGGCCGCCAATTTCAAGACCATGCCATACCCGGGTTTTCCGACCGATCTTCAGCCGCAGACGACCGTGTTGCTGACAACTGCCAAGGGTTCGAGCAAAATGCTGGAGAATGTCTGGGAGAACCGCTTCCAATATGTCGATGACCTGAAGACGATGGGCGCCGACATCATGGTCGCGGGCCATGTCGCGATTATCGCAGGCTCAAGCATTCTGACTGGAACCAAGGTCATGGCGCGTGATCTGCGCGCCGGTGCCGCCATGGTGCTGGCCGGACTGGCCGCCGCCGGCGAGACCGAAGTAACCGACATCAACAAGATCGAGCGCGGCTACGAAAACTTTATCCGGAAAATGCGCCAACTCGGCGCCGACATTACGCGGATGGACAGCTGATGCGAAACAGGACCCTGGTCTGTCCGCTGCGCAGCGGCAGCAGCGGCAACGCCGTGCTGATTGCCGCTGACAGCACCCGCATCCTGGTCGATTCGGGTGTGGCTTGCCGGACGATTGAGCAAGCGATGCTTTCCATCGGCGAAGATGCCGCATCGCTTGACGCGCTTTTGGTCACACATGAGCACGCCGACCACATTGCGTCAGTCGGCGCGATGATGCGCCGCTACAAACTGCCGCTATATGTCAATGAACCGACCTGGCTGGCGATGCGCTCCGGCCTGGGCAACATCGACGAAGACCTGGTGCACTTGATTCGCGAAGACAAGGCCTTTACGATCGGCAGCATGTCCGTGACCAGTTTTGCCACGCCGCACGACGCCGTGTCGCCAGTCGGCTATCGGGTAGAAAGCGGCCATGGCGCGGTTACGCTGCTGACCGACATCGGCGAAATGGACGAACATTTGCTCCAGCAGGCGTCGGGCAGCCGCGTGGTCCTGATCGAGGCCAACTACGATCCGGTCATGTTGATGGCCGGCCCGTATCCGGCCCAGCTCAAGCAGCGTGTCAGCTCTTCGGTCGGCCACCTCTCCAACCAGGATTGCGCCCATGCCGTCGGCAGTTTGCTTGAAACAGGAACCGAGCAGTTTGTCCTGTCGCACCTGAGCAAGGAGAACAACTACCCGGAGCTGGCCCTTTTAACCGTCGGCAGGTACCTGAACAGCCTCGCCGCCCATCCCGGACGCGACGCGCGGATTTCGGTCGCGCGCCGCTTCGCCGTCAGTGACCCGCTGTGCCTTTGACGATCACGGTCATTTCCCCGGGCAAAACCCGCGAAGCCTGGCTGCAGGCCGCTCTCGACGAGTACATCCGACGGCTGAGCCGTTACTGTCAGGTACGCCTGGTGATTGTGCCTGACGCGCCGGATAGCCGCGAACCGGGAAAAGCGAAAGATGACGAAGGCCGCGTCATCCTGGCGAAGATCAAGCCGCGAGACTTTGTCGTCGCACTTGACTTGGGCGGACGCCAGTTGGACTCGCTGCAGCTGTCCGAAAACCTGATGGACTGGTTGGAGAAGGGCGGCAGCAGCGTAACCTTTGTTATCGGCGGCGCAAGCGGGCTGGCAAGCCAGGTTCTCACGCGCGCCCAGGATCGCCTGTGCCTGTCGCGCATGACCTTCACCCATCAGATGACCCGGTTGATCTTGCTGGAGCAGTGCTATCGCGGGTTTCGCCTGCTTAACAACGAACCTTACCACAAGTTCTAGGAAACCAGATTGACCAAGGTCATCCGCCTGGACACAAACCAATTTGGGCAAAAGCCGAAATAACCGGATCGAGGCGCCAGATCCTGGCCTGGCGGTTGCTTAATGGCCGGGTTCGCGTTAAAATCAAGGCATTGCTGATCGTATTCAGCATTTAGCGAAATGGGCGGTCCGGCCCCGCGCTGACGGATCGGCGGTGATGATTTGAAGAAACGACGAACGGAGCAATACCGGGCAACACAAACCAACCAGGCTTATTTGTATTCGAATCGTCCCTTTAAGTGGTTTTTGGATTTGATCAGGCCAGTCAGGGGCCGATTTCTTTTTGCCCAGCTGCTCGACCTGGTCTTTGTCGCAACCAGTGTCATCCCTGCGACGATCACTGGATTGCTGGTCGACGACGTGCTGACAGATCGCAAGCTTGAACTGCTGCCGCGCTATTTGCTGCTGCTGGTCCTGATTCCTCTGGCCCGGTCGTGCATCGCGGTTGTGTTCCGCTATCAGTTCGAATCCCGCTCGCAAAATACCGTGATGCGTATCCGCGAAAGCCTTTACCGGCATCTTCAGAATCTGGACGCGTCTTTTTACGGACGCTCACGCATCGGCGACATCATGTCCAAGATGACCGGCGACGTCGACATGATCCGCCATTTCATCGCCTATACCGCTTTCGCCACGCTCGAGAGCGTCATCCTGTTTATTTTCGGCTCGCTGTATATTTTCACGGTCAGCTGGAAACTGGCCCTGGTGGCCCTTTTGATCAGTCCGGCGATTTTCATTCTGACTTATCGCCTTGGCCGTACGGTCCGCCCGATCTGGAGCGAAATCCGCGAGGCTTTTTCACGCCTGAACTCGGTAGTCCAGCAGAACATCGCCGGCAACCGGGTCGTCAGGGCTTTTGCGAGGGCAGATTATGAGGAAGAGAAATTCGAAAAGCAGAATGTAAGCTACCGCGACGCCAACATGCGCCACAACAAGGCTGCGGTCCGCTTTCTGCCGGCCCTGGACGGTTTGGCTAACCTGCTCACGATGCCGGTAATCCTCGTGGGCGGCATCCTGGTCATTCGTGGCCAGCTGACGATCGGCGGCCTGGTGACCTTCAACGGCCTGCTTTTTGTCCTGACACAGCCGATGCGCATGGCCGGCAACCTGATGAACGAAATCCAGCGCTATGCGGCTTCCGCCGCCAAGGTGGTCGATTTGTTTATTGAGCGCCCGCGCATCCTCCAGCCCCAGGACCAAGCTGACAAGGCGACGGCAGACGACGAGCCGTTTGAACAGAAGCGCAAGGCCAGCATCCGGGGTAAAGTTGAATTCCGGGATGTGACCTTCACCTATGGTGAACGCAAAGGACACGCGCTGCAGCCTTGTTTGAAGAACATCAATCTGGTGGCCGAACCAGGCCAGACGATCGGGGTTGTCGGGCTGACCGGATCCGGGAAAACCAGCCTGATCAACCTGATCCCACGGCTTTACGACACCACCTTCGGCGCTATCCTGATCGACGACATCGATGTGCGCGACTATAACCTCCAGGAACTAAGGCGCAACATCGGTATGGTGATGCAGGATGTCTTCCTGTTCTCGGACACGATCGAAGGCAACATCGCGTACGGCGTACCGGACATCGAGCAGGAGGCGGTTCTGTCCGCCGCACGGACCGCGGCAGCCGATAGCTTTATCCGCAAGATGATCGATGGCTACGACACGATCATCGGCGAGCGCGGCGTCGGCCTGTCCGGCGGCCAACGGCAGCGAATCGCCCTGGCGCGCGCACTGGTCATCCGCCCCAGGATTCTGATCCTGGACGATACGACCTCAGCCGTCGACATGGAGACGGAGCACGAGATCCAGCAGGCCCTGGCCCGGGACCTGACGGACAGCACCGTCTTTATCATTGCCCACCGGATATCATCGGTTCGCAACGCGGATCAGATTATCGTGCTCGACGAGGGAAGCATCGTGGAACGGGGTACCCACGAAGAACTGCTCGCGCTCCGGGGCATTTACTTTGATGTCTTTGCAACGCAGGCCGGCCTGACCGCAGAAGAGACAGCCGCGCTGAGCCTGGAAGGAGGTGCAGCCAATGGCACGCAACCGTTATGATATAGACGAAAGCCTGGAAGCGCCTTTTAATTTCAGCCAGTTCAGGAGCCTGATGCACTATTC
>JAAZFW010000076.1 GCA_012511525.1 Clostridiaceae bacterium | reverse complement strand
TTTCTTCCTCTGCGCCGACCGGGGCGGACCCGGGCCGCGTCGACTCGCCGCCGATGTCCAGAATATCCGTGCCGGATGAGAGCAGTTTGTCTGCCTGGCGCAGCGCGGCGTCGACGGTCACAAAAGATCCGCCGTCCGAAAACGAGTCCGGCGTCACGTTGATGATCCCCATGATCAGGGTGCGGCGGCCGATCGGCAGACGGGTTTTGCCGGCGCGAAACACGGCCGGTCTGGCCGCCGAAGAACGCTGCGAAAGATCATCCGTCCCGTTCATCCGCGGCGCCTGTTCAGCAACGACATCGCCTCGGAGCGCGATCTCGCGTCGCTCTTGCACAAGCCGCGCAAGGCGGATGTGACGGTCAGCGAGCCGGGCTTTCGGATCCCGCGCATGGTCATGCACAGGTGCTCGGCCTCGACGATCACCGCGACGCCCATCGGGCGGACCGCCTCGACCATCGTGTCTGCGATCTGAGAGGTCAGCCGTTCCTGGAGCTGCGGCTTGCGGGACATCACATCGACGATGCGGGCGATCTTGCTAAGCCCGAGGATACGCCCGCCCTGCGGAATATAGACGACATGCGCCCGCCCGATAAACGGCAGCAGGTGATGCTCGCACATCGAGTAGAACGGGATGTCGCCCACCATGATCATCTCATCGTGGTCTTTCTCATGAAAAACCTTGATTACGTCGCGGACGTCGACATGCAGTCCGGCAAACAGCTCGTCATACATGCGTGCGACGCGCAGCGGGGTTTCGAGCAATCCTTCGCGTTCGGGATCCTCGCCGATCGCCAGCAGGATTTCCCGCACGGCCTTCTCGATGCGGGGCAGGTCGACATAAGGCTGCCGTCCCTGGCTGGCACAGGAAAACGACTCCAGGTCGTCGGTATCGACAGAGTCGTACACAATCGGGTCGCGGTTTGTCTGTTCAGGTTTGTTCACGTTCATATCCTTTCTGGCCCCGCTGGATCTGGCGGCGGTACTGCATGGGCGTCATGCCGATGTGCTTGCGGAAAGCCGCGTTGAACCGCTGCGGGCTGGAGAACCCGACCTGGGTCGCGATGCCGCTGACCTTGATGTCCTTTTGCTCCAGCAGCTTACAGGCGTGATCAACCCGGATCTGCATCAGGAAGGTCATCGGGCTCATGCCGGTCTCGTCGCGGAAAGCGCGCGTGAAATAGCCCTGGCTGAGAAATACGTAAGCCGCAACATCTGAAATAGACAAATCCCGGTCGTGGTTTTCCACAATGTAGTCGCGTGCGATCTTGACCAGTTCCCGGGCCTTGCCGCTCCGGACGCGCAGGCTTTCCTCCCATTCCTCGCGCAGGCCCCGGGCCAGCACGACCAGAAGCTCCATGGCCAGAAGCTGCATCATCAGCTCGCTCCCATAGGCTTCTTTCCTGTTTTCGCGCAGGATGCGCTCGACCAGCGCGGCGATATCCTGCCGGCTTCGGCCGCGCAGCAACAGGTAGGGCTCGGCGGGTTTTCCTCCTTCGGGCGATTCGTTTCCTGAAGCGAAGTGGATAAACTGCTCCAGTGTCTGGGGCGCGACGTCGGTCGACCGCAAAGGGGCGTCCTGCGGCTGGCCCGGTACCAGGCCGTGGCGGGAAAAACCGAAATAGAGCACCATCATGTCGGCGGATCCGTCGAGAACGCGGATGCTGTGCGCGCTGCGCGGGCGGATCACCAGCGTGGCGCCTTTCTCGATCAGGACACGCTTGCCCTCGATCAGAAACTCAGCCTTGCCGCTGCGCATGTAGGTCAGCTCGTGGTGGTCATGGCGGCTGGGGTGCGTCATGGTTGCAGAACGTTCAAAGGACCTCTCGATCCCCT
>JAAZFW010000075.1 GCA_012511525.1 Clostridiaceae bacterium | reverse complement strand
TGCTTTTTCCGGCCGGTTTCCTGATGGGCCTGCCCTTTCCGCTCGGGCTGAGCCTGGTTGGCCGCGACCAGATCCCCCAGGCGTTTGGCGTCAACAGCTGTGCGTCGGTTGTCAGCGCGTCACTGGCGGCGCTGCTGGCCCTCTCCCTGGGCTATATCCGCCTGACGCTGCTGGCCGGTGCTTGTTACCTGGCAGCCGGCCTTTGCCTTTTTTTCCTGGTCAGGGCATGGCCTCGCCCGTCATCGGGACAAACGACACGCTCGTGATCTGCGTAACCGCCAGTTCTTCGCCGTTTTTTTCGACTAACGTCAGTGTCTGGAACGTGGCGGTATCGCCGAGCGGGATGACCAGGCGGCCACCGTCTTCGAGCTGCTCAAGCAAATACGGGGAAATGTGGTTGGCGGCGCAGGTGATGACGATGGCCGCGAAGGGGGCGTGCTCTTCCCAGCCGTGGTAGCCGTCGCCGTGTTCGACCTGCACATCGCCATAGCCGGCCTGTGCCAGGTTCTCCAGAGCGAAAGCAGTTAACGTTTCCTTGATCTCAATCGAAAAGACAGTAGCGCCAAGTTCCGCCAGAACCGCCGCCTGGTAACCGGAGCCGGTGCCGATCTCAAGCACCCGGTCGCCCGTCTGCACGGCAACGGCTGCCGTCATCAGGGCCACCACGTAGGGCTGCGAAATGGTCTGGCCCTCGCCGATCGGCAACGGATGGTCCTCGTAGGCCTGCGCCTCATATTCCGGCTTCACAAACTGGTGCCGCTTCACGCGGCCCATGGCGCGCAAGACCGCCGGATCCGTGATATCCCTGGCGATCAGCTGGTCTCGCAGCATGGCCTTGCGTGCTTCGTAATAGGGATCCTGCTCCGAACCCAGGTAGTCTTCCAGCACAGCGTCCTGCTGTCCCTGGCTTTCCCCGGACGCGTCTGATCCGGAAGACGACGGCGTCTGCGGGCGGCAGGCCGCCATGAACAGCAAAACGAGCAACCAGGCAATCAGGCTTATTCGCAGTGAAGACCGCATCTCGATCACCATCCTGATAGCTTCAGTATAGCACGACGGACGAATCCGAATCCGGTTTTTTCGGGCGCGTCAATTGCCTAGACCTGCCAAACCTGTTATACTGGTGAATCGTTCTCGGTCATGCGCCAACCATGGATCCGCCTGATGCCGGGACTAAAACAAGGATATTAACCGCACCATTCGGGGAGGATACAGTTATGCCTAAAAGCCTGGGCTCGGAAATCGCCCGGCGCCGTACATTCGCGATCATCTCGCATCCGGACGCCGGCAAAACAACCATGACGGAAAAACTGCTGCTCTATGGCGGCGCCATCCACCTGGCCGGCACCGTCAAGTCGCGCAAAGCCAGCCGCCATGCCACCTCCGACTGGATGGAAATCGAAAAGCAGCGCGGTATTTCCGTGACCTCCTCGGTCATGCAGTTTGATTACAACGGCTTTTGCATCAATATCCTGGACACCCCGGGCCACCAGGACTTTTCCGAAGACACCTACCGGACTTTGTGCGCGGCCGACGCAGCGGTCATGCTGATCGACGGCGCCAAAGGCGTCGAGGCCCAGACCATCAAGCTGTTCACCGTCTGCCGGCAGCGCCAGATCCCGATCTTCACCTTTATCAACAAGATGGACCGGGCGGCCAGGAACCCGTTTGACCTGATGGACGAGCTGGAAAAGGTGCTGGGCATCAACTCGATTCCGATCAACTGGCCAATCGGCACGGACGGCGATTTCCAGGGCGTCTACAACCGCAAGCTGAACCGGATCGAACGGTTCGACGCCAGCAAGGGCGATCACGGCGCGAGCATGGTCAAGGTCAAGGTTGCCAGCCTCGACGACCCAAGTCTGGCCTCGATCATCGGTGCCAGCTACCAGGAGCGCCTGATGTCGGACATCGAGCTTTTGGACATCGCCGGGGACGACCTGGATATGGAGCGCATCCTGGCGGGCGAGCTGACCCCGGTCTTTTTCGGCAGCGCCCTGTCCAATTTCGGCGTCGAAGCCTTCCTGAACGAATTTCTGGCCATGGCCCCGCCCCCCGCGCCACGCAAGAGCAACGAAGGCCCGATCAGGCCCGACGAGGATTTTTTCAGTGGTTTCGTGTTCAAGATCCAGGCCAACATGAACCCGGGGCATCGCGACCGGATGGCGTTCATTCGCATCTGCTCGGGCAAGTTTGAAAAGGGTATGGAAGTCAACCACGCCAGGCTGTGCAAAGCGGTCCGTCTGACGCAGCCGCAGCAGTTCATGGCCCAAGAGCGCAACATCATCGAAGAAGCTTATGCCGGCGACATCATCGGCATTTTCGATCCCGGCCTGTTCCAGATCAGCGACACGCTGTCAACCGGCAGCCGCACGCTTGCCTTCGAGGATATCCCGGTCTTCCCGCCCGAGCATTTCGCCCGGGTTTCGCCGGCAGATTCCATGAAGCGCAAGCAGTTCCTGCGCGGTGTCGAACAGCTGGCCGAAGAGGGTGCGATCCAACTCTACAAGGAACCGGACATCGGTACGGAAACCTATATCGTCGGCGTGGTCGGCGTCCTGCAGCTGGACGTTCTTGAATACCGCCTTAAGGCAGAATATGGCGTCTCCATCCGTCAAACGGCGCTCAATTACCGGCACGCACGCTGGATCCAGCCGATCCAGGGCGTCTGGCCGGATCCCAAAGAACTCAATGTGACCAGCACGACACAGGTCGCGCTGGATAAAGACGACATGCCGGTCCTGCTTTTCGAATCAGACTGGGCGATCCAGTGGGCCATTGATCGCAACAAGGGCCTCCAACTGGTCAGCATCCACGAACGCTAGTCTCTATAGCGTTCGGATTGTCGATTGTCAGTTTAACCCAAGCAGTTCGGTCACCACGGCGAGCAAGTCCTGCTTGCCGACTTTTCGCGTGTGACGGATCTCCCGGCGATCCAGCCCGGTCAAGGCCGGCGGCAGTTCCAGCCCGCTTTCAGCGGAAAGCTCCGTCAGGAGGGTTTCCGTGCTGCGGCCGCGCGCATAGCCGTTGCCGAACAGGCCGTCTGCCACGGCTTCGGCGAATTTGAACGGGCTGGCGGTCGCGACGAAGACCGTTTTGGTCTCGTCCCCTGAGCGGGCCGCATAACGGCCATAGACATTGAACCCGACCGCGGTGTGCGTATCGACGACATAGTCGCAGCGGTCATAAAGCTCGCGGATCGTGCGCACGGTGCCGTTGTCATCGGCAAACCCGCCGACGAACACTTCCTGCAGCCGGCGCAGCGACTGGCTGTCGATCTGGTAATGGCCCTGCTCCGCGAGGTCGCTCATCCAGCCTCGCACCACATCAGATGAACGGTCGGACAACTCGAACAGCAGCCGTTCCAGGTTGCTGGAGATCAGGATATCCATCGAAGGGGCATTGGTGCGGTAAAATTCCCGGCGCTTGTCGTAATGGCCGTTGCGGATAAAGTCGGACAGTACCTTGTTGCGGTTGGACGCGCAGATCAGTTTATGGACCGGCAGGCCCATGCTGCGGGCGTACCAGGCCGCGAGGATGTTGCCGAAGTTGCCGGTCGGGACGACGAAATTGACCGCTTCGCCCAGCTCGATCTTCTCCCGGGCCAAAAGGTCTGCATATGCCGAGAAATAATAGGCGATCTGCGGCACCAGGCGGCCCCAGTTGATTGAATTGGCCGATGACAGCAGCCGGCCGCCGCGCGCGAGCTTTTCCGCCAGCTGAGGGTCGCCAAACAACTGCTTGACGCCGGTCTGGGCATCGTCG
>JAAZFW010000544.1 GCA_012511525.1 Clostridiaceae bacterium | reverse complement strand
CGGCAAAAATCCAGGCTTTGCCTGAAATCGTCCTCGCTTTCACCGGGAAATCCGACGATCAGATCCGTCGTGATGCCGGGGTCCGCAAAGCTCGCCCGCAGCGCGCGGACCGCCTCCCGGTATTCGGCGGCGGTGTAACGCCGGTTCATGTGTGCCAGGGTCCTGTCGCAGCCGCTTTGCAAGGACAGGTGGAAGTGCGGGCACAGCTTCTGGTTTTGCGCCGCCAGGCGGATAAAGGAACCGGTGACCGATTTCGGATCCAGCGAACCCAGCCGTATGCGCTCGATGCCGGGGATGCCGGCCAGCTCGAGCGCCAGATCCATAACCGCGTGATCAGGTTCACCCCGGTCGGAACCATAGGAACAAAGATGGATGCCGGTCAGGACCACTTCCCGATAACCTCGTTCAGCCAGGCTGACGGCTTCGGCCAGGATATGGGCGCGTTCCCTGCTGCGGACCCGTCCCCGGGCAAGCGGTATGGCACAATACGAGCAAAACTGGTTGCAGCCGTCCTCGATCTTGATATAGGCTCGGGTTTCACTCTGCTTTCCGACCTGGCCCATCTCGTCGAACGCCCCGTCTTCGTGCAACCGGGCCGCAGGACAATCCGGCAGGTCCGGCAAGCCACGCCGGCGAAGCTGCTCGAGCACCTTTTCGCAGGTACGGCTCTTGTCCGTGTTGCCGATGCCAAGATCGGCCCAATCAGCCGCGTCGCCGATCACCACCTGGCAGCCCAGAGCGACAACCAGGGCTTGCGGATTGGCCTGGCGGGCGCGACGCAGCATCTGGCGCGACTTGCGGTCCGCCTCAGCGGTCACGGTGCATGTGTTGACCAGGTAAACATTCGCGGTTTCACCAAAATCGACGATTTGAAATCCGGCCGCCTCAAACTGCATCCGGATGGCGTCCGTTTCATAATGGTTGGTTTTGCAGCCCAGCGTCAGGAACGCGGCCTTAAGGTTTGTCATGCGCTTGGTATCCTTTCACGGCAGCCATTCCGCCTCGGCCGATGCGGTTGACAGATTCGCGTCTTCTCAGGCACAATGCAGATTCAGGGGTCCGAAAAGACAAGCGGCACTGTGAGGAGAAACGGTTATGTGTAAATTTCAAGTCCAGTTCAAGTCGATCAACGACGTCAAGGATTTTGTCCGGATCGTCAACGAATTTCCCTGCGATGTCGACCTGGCATCGGGGCGGTATGTCGTCGACGCAAAATCGATCATGGGCATTTTCAGCCTGGATCTGGCCAAGCCCATCGACGTCGAGATCCACAGCCCGGACTGCGGAAATCTCGAAGATCGTCTGAAACCATACCGGATCTGAACCGGTCTAAAAGCGACAAAAAAGACAGGGGTATCGCCGACACCACTGTCCTTCAGGTTATCTTTCCGGTTGCCGCGATCGGGATGTGTTTCAGCCTCCGCGTCCGGTCATCAGGTAAAGGAGAACGGTCAGGACAGCAAAAACACCGGCGCCGACAGTGGTCAGCTTCTTCAGGATTTTATCGATGCTGCGACCTTTAGACTTGCCGAAAAAGGTATCTGCGCCGCCGCCGATGATGCCCAGCCCCTTGGCGTTGCCTTCCTGGAAAATAACCAGGACGACGAGGCCGATACAGACCAGGATATCGATGACTGCGATGACGATCGGAATCGCGTTCATATGGCTTCACACCTCCAAATAGCTGCCTAAAAGCACCGTGTGCCGACAGCATGGGCAATTCTAACACAGATACGGTTGCGAATCAAGCGTCTACCCACGTTTTTTGTTCCAGATTCCGGCCGCCCATTTGCCGATTTCCGCGACCGCGAAGGGCAGCAGGGCCAGGGGGACCATGAACAGCCAGTCCGCGGCCGACAGCGGGACCGTCGAAAAGATCGGATTCAGGAAGGGCACATACACAACGATCAGCATCAGGGCCAGCGAGAGCAGCACGGCCTTGTTGAGGATGGTGTTCTTGAGCAGTCCCAGGCTGATTACCGGGTAGTTCTCCGACCTGGCGCTGAACGAACGCAGCAGCTCGGCCATGATCAGCGTGATGAACGCGATGGTGCGCGCCCCGTCGCTGGCCATGCCTTCGGCTGGATAGCGGTTCAGGCCGATCTGGAATGCGATGAAGACCGCGGCGAATATGGCGACGCTTTGGCTGGCGATGCCAATCAGCATCTGACGGTTCATGATCGGCTCGTGCTTCTTGCGCGGCTGGCGGAGCATCACATCCGGTTCACCCCGCTCCTGACCGAGGGCCAGGGCCGGGAAGGAATCGGTGACCAGGTTGAGCCACAGCAGCTGAATGGGCAGCAGAGGGATATAGGCGGGTCCTAGAATAAGGGTTGCCAGGAAGATGATCAGGATCTCACCGACATTGCAGGACAGCAGGAAGGCCACGAACTTGCGGATGTTGCTGTAGATGATGCGTCCCTCACGCACCGCCGAGACGATGGTGGCGAAGTTGTCGTCGGTCAGAATCATGTCGGCCGACCCCTTGGAGACGTCGGTGCCGGTGATGCCCATCGCCACCCCGATATCCGCGCTTTTCAAGGCCATTGCGTCGTTGACACCGTCACCGGTCATCGAGGCGATATGGCCCTGTTCGCGCAGCGCCGACACGATGCGCACCTTGTGGTCAGGCGACACGCGGGCATAGACCGAAGTCTCCTCAACGGCCGTTTTCAGTTCCTCGTCCGACAGGCTGTCGATTTCATTGCCGGCCAGCACCCGGCTCTTCTGCCCGATCATGCCCAGGTCCCTGGCGATGGCCACCGCCGTCTCGCGGTAGTCGCCCGTGATCATGACCGCGCGGATGCCCGCGCTCTTGCACAAGCGGATCGCGTCGCGCACCTCCGACCGGGGCGGGTCGATCATGCCCATCAGGCCGACAAAAATCATATCTGTCTCCAGTTCCTGGCCTTCTGCCTCTGCCGTCCGCCAGGCAAAGGCAAGGACGCGCAGCGCGGAGGCGGCCAGCTGGCGGTTGGCTTCGAGTATCTGTTCCTTGAGAAGGTCCGTCAGCATTTCAGGTCCGTCTTGTCCCATAAAACGGCTGCAGCGGGTGACGACGATGTCCGGAGCGCCCTTGGTCAGGCTGACGCGTTCGGCCTCGGGAAAGCCGGCGTGCACGGTTGTCATCATCTTGCGTTCCGAATCAAACGGCAGATCCGAAAGGCGCGGGTACCGCTGTTGCATGTCGTCCTGCCCAAGACCGGCCTTCGCCGCCGCGACCAGCAGGGCGGCCTCCGTCGGATCACCCAGGATCGAAGCGTCTTTGGCCTCATCGAGCACGAGCGTCGCGTCATTGCACAGGACCCCGACGGTCAGCAGCCGGTTCAGGACCGCGTCACGGGCCGCGTCGACCGGCTGGTCGTCCAACAGCATGCGGCCTTCCGGCTGGTAGCCGTTGCCATCGACATGGATCACCCGGCCGGGCGTGTAGAGCCGGGTGACCGTCATCTCGTTCTGGGTCAACGTCCCGGTCTTGTCGGAGCAGATCACGTCGACCGAACCGAGCGTCTCGACAGCCAGCAATCGTTTGACGATCGCGTTCTGGTCGGCCATCCGCTTCATGCCCAGCGCCAGGACGATGGTCACCACAGCCGGCAGGCCTTCCGGTATCGCCGCGACCGCCAGGCTGACAGCCGTCATGAAAATGGGCAGGAACTCGCCGCCCAGCATCAGACCTTCGACCAGCACGATGGCACAAACGACCAGGCAGATGATGCCCAGGATTTTCCCGAGATGGTTCAGATTGCGCTGCAAGGGGGTCGGGTCTTCCTTGATCGATTGCAGCCGATCGGCGATTTTCCCGATTTCAGTCTGGCCGCCGGTCGCGTGCACCAGGCCGCGGCCGCGTCCGTAGGTCACCGGCGTGCTCATGAACAGGACATTGGCGCGATCCCCCAGCGGCACCGCATCGG
>JAAZFW010000543.1 GCA_012511525.1 Clostridiaceae bacterium | reverse complement strand
TGCAGCGTATAGGTTTTACGGAAGCGGCATGTGCCGTCCCGCTCGTTGTGGCAGTGCTGGCAGGCGCCCTGGTCGCCGACAAAAGGGGCCTGGATATATTTTGGCGCGTGTTCCAGGTAATCCCGGTGCCGGTCGATATTGTTCAAGAACAGCCGCAGCGCGATGTTGTCGTTGCGGATATAGATGCGCGCTGCCACCTGGCCGGTTTTCATACCGCCCTTACGGTAGATAACCATGGCGCGGCCCCAGCAAAAGCCCGGCCCGATCTCACCATTGCTCAAGTACCCGATGGTGACGATCGCCTGGTCGAAGGCCGCGATGAAGGCCTTGTCAGCATCAGAAATGTAGCTGTAGCAGGGGTCTTGCAAGCGCTGCTGCATCGCAATCCCGCCTTTCAGCCTCTATTGCGCGTGGCCAGCTGGGCCTGGATGACCGCATCCTCACCCGGGTAACGGTCACTGTCCGGAATGAGCCCCTGGCGTTCGATAAAATCCAGGGCCTGGGCCAGGCCCTGCTCCAACGGGACGCGGACACGGAAATCGGGAATGTCACGGGCGATCTTGTCGCCGGACAAGTGGCTGTTGTAGCGATAGCTATAAAGGAACAAGTCGCTGACCTTGAAGGTATCGCTCTGGTTGGCCAGCATCGTCTCCAGGGGCACCTCGACCATCTCAACCTCCCGCCCGACGATCTTCATCATGGTCCGGTGGTAGGTCTGCCAGTCGTAGGGCTTCGGGCCGACCATGTTGTAAGCCTGGCCGACGCAGGCCGGCTGCTCGAGCGCACCGACAAAAGCGGCGGCGGCATCGTCGGCATGCAAGAAGTTGCGCATGATATACGGATTGCCGGTGACGATCGGCTTTCCCTTGCGGATGCGGTCGATCCAGACGTTGTCCATGCCGATCTGGCGGACCAGCTGCTTCATGCGGCCGAAGGTCACAGAAGGGCGGATGACCGTCACCGGGTAATGCTCGCTCAGGTACTTGCCCAGGAAGAATTCCTCGGCCTGGCGCTTGATCAGGCCATACTTCCAGGTTGGGTAGGACATGCTGTAATGCTCGCGAATCGGCATCTCAGATGCCAATAGGTCCCCGTAGGTTCCGGCCGTCGAACAGAACACGAGCCGGCCGACCTCCGGAAAGGCGGCATAATCGTCCTGGGCGTCCTGCAGCGTGGCGCAGATCATGTCGATGGCGTAATCGAATTTCCCCTGCCGCATGGTCTCAATGTAGACCTCGCGTTCGGTCCGGTCGCCGATCACGACCCGGGCCTCCGGATGCGGCGGCAAGGCAGATTTACCCCGGCAATAGATGCTGACATCGTAGCCGCGTTCCACCAGCAATCGGACAATCGCGGTGCTCATGTTCCCCGTACCGCCAACCACCATCACCCGTTTCGACATGCGATCACCTCCCGAATGGTCTCATCCTGATTTCACGAAAACACACCCCAACAGGAAAGTCAAATCACAGTGTGTTGACAGCCGCACCCGCCAACATTGGGAACTGGCGTTTGCGGCTTGCGGCGCGCAAGCCAGGCTTGTCACCCTGCTACGTGTTTTTGAAGACGAGGTTGTTTTGCACCAGCTGCTCGAAGCTGACCGGCTGGTACTGGTTGATCTCGACACAGGCGTTGAGCGCCTGGTCCATGCTGGCCAGA
>JAAZFW010000074.1 GCA_012511525.1 Clostridiaceae bacterium | reverse complement strand
CTTAGCCTGGCGGAATTCGCGGACCAGGATGAACGCCATTACGGCCTGGCCGGGTCGCCGACCCAGGTGGAGCGCATCTTCCCGCCTGTCCACGAGCATGAAAAGCACACCTACAGCGGCGACGCGGAGCACGTGGCGAGCGAACTAAGCGCCTTACTGGTCCGCCTGAAGGTGACGCCCGCGCAAACGGCCTGCGTTATCCGCTAGGCCCGGCAGCATTCGAGGTTTTGCAGCATGAAAAAACTGGTTATCCATAACGACAAGATCGACGAAAAAGCCGCCGCAGCCCTGCAGAAGGTCTGCCCGTTCCAGGCGCTGGTCATGAGCGGCAATGAACTGACGGTCAACGCCGCCTGCAAAATGTGCGGCATTTGCGTGCGCAAGGGGCCGCCCGGCGCGATCACGCTGGAGGATATCCCGGAAGATTTGATCGACAAGTCGGCCTGGCGCGGCATCGGCGTGTTTGCCGACCTCTCGGAAGGCTGTCTGCACCCGGTCACGCTGGAACTGCTGGGCAAGGCCCGCTCGCTGGCGGACCAGATCGGCCATCCCGTCTATGCCCTGCTGATTGGTTCGGACACCCGCGCCCAGGCCCGGGAACTGCTGCACTACGGGGTCGATACCGTCTTCGTGTACGACGACCCGCTGCTGGCCGATTTCCTGATCGAGCCATACACGGCGGCCGCGGCCGATTTCATCAACCGGATCCATCCGGCCGCCATCCTGGTCGGCGCGACCCTGGCCGGGCGTTCGCTGGCGCCGCGCATCGCCGCGCGCTTCCGTACCGGCCTGACGGCGGACTGCACATCGTTGGAAATCAAGCCCAACACGGATCTGGTCCAGATCCGTCCGGCGTTCGGCGGCAACATCATGGCCCGCATCGTCACCCAAAACAACCGGCCGCAGCTTTGCACCGTCCGGTACAAGATTTTCAACGCGCCGCCCCGCCAGGCACAGCCCGATGGTGAAATCCGGGTGCTGGAACTGCCGGAATCGGCCCGCCGCAGCCGGGTCACGGTCCTGGATGCCGTCCCCAAGGACACCGGGATCGACCTGACATTGGCGGAGACGATCATCGCGGTCGGCCGCGGCGTCAAGAGCCAGAAGGACCTGCCGTTGATCGAGGCGCTGGCCGATCGCATCGGCGCCAAGCTGGCCTGCACGCGGCCTTTGGTCGAGAACGGCTGGTTCGATCCGCGCCAGCAGATCGGCCTGAGCGGGCGGACCGTCAGCCCCAAGCTGATCATCACGATCGGCATCTCCGGTTCGGTCCAGTTCGTAGCCGGCATGAAAGGCGCCGAAACGATCATCGCGATCAACATCGATCCCCAGGCCAGCATCTTCCAGGTCGCCCACCATGCTTTTGTCGGTGACTGGTATGAGCTTCTGCCCCGCTTGCTGGACACGCTGGCCCCATCCGGCGTCACCGAACAGGCGGGCGCATCATGAAAGGGCGTGCCATATGAAAGAGACGGAAAAACTGTTTGAGATGACGGAAACGGCCTACAAGCCGATCGGTTCGGCGGACCTGGCCTGGTTTGGGGAGCGCTTTCCCGAAGAGCGCTTTTTGGCCGGCCACGCGATCAGCGAGGACTACAGCCACGACGAGATGGGCACGGTGTCCCGCGCCCCGGACATCCTGGTCAAGCCGGTCAGCACCGAGGAAATCGCCGCTGTCATGGCCTATGCCAGCAGCCAGCGGATCCCGGTGGTCGTGCGCGGCTCAGGTACCGGACTGGTCGGCGGCTGTGTGGCGATCAGGGGCGGGATCCTGCTCGACACGACCCTGATGAACCGCATCCTGGAAGTCGACCACGAGAACCTGACGGTGACGGTCGAACCGGGCGTACTCCTGATGGACCTGGCCGCGCACGTCGAGGCCCAGGGCCTCTTCTACCCGCCCGACCCCGGTGAGAAGTCGGCCACCATTGCCGGCAACATCAGCACGAACGCCGGCGGTATGCGCGCCGTCAAGTACGGCGTGACGCGCGACTATGTGCGCGCGCTCACGGTCGTGCTGCCCAGCGGCGAGATCGTCGAACTGGGCAGCAAGGTCGTCAAGAACAGCTCGGGCTATGCCTTGAAGGACCTGATGATCGGGTCCGAGGGGACTTTGGGCATCATCACCAGGGCCGTGCTGCGGCTGCTGCCGCTGCCGCCCAAGCGCATCAGCATTCTGGTCCCTTTCGCCCGCATGGAAACCGCGCTGGAAACCGTCCCCAAAATCATCCAGTCCAAGGTTCTGCCGACGGCCGTCGAGTTCATGGAGCGCCAGACGATCCTGTTCGCCGAGGAGTACCTCGGCAAGCGGTTTCCGGACACGTCGTCCCCGGCCTACCTGCTGCTGACATTTGACGGAGCCAGCCAGGAAATCATCGACCAGTCCTACCGGACCATCGCCGACCTGTGCCTGGCTTGCGGCGCTAAGGATGTCCTGATCGTCGACACCGAAGAGCGCCACCAGTCCGTCTGGAACGCGCGCGGCACCTTTCTGGAGGCGATCAAGGCCTCGACGACCGAAATGGACGAGTGCGACGTCGTCGTGCCCCGCAACCGGATCGCTGAATTCATCACCTTCACCCACGAGCTGGCCGAGCAGCTGCAGATGCGCATTCCCAGCTTCGGCCACGCCGGCGACGGCAACTTGCATGTCTACGTCTGCCGGGACGACCTGGACGAGGCGACTTGGCAGGAAAAGCTCGGCTTGGCTTTCGACGCGATGTACGCCAAGTCCGTCTCCTTCGGCGGGCTGGTATCCGGGGAACACGGGATCGGTTACGCCAAGAAAGGCTACATGCAAATCCAGTACGGGCCTGTCCAAACGCGCCTGATGAATGGCATCAAGGCCGTGTTCGACCCGCTAAACATCCTTAATCCGGGGAAGATCTGCCAGTAGGCGGCTCCTCGGTATCGTCATCACCGAAGATGGCCTCAGAGACGGCGATCACCGTCTTGGCCGGCAAGTAGCCCTTGACGAGTTCATCGCAAGGGCTTTTTTGCGCTTGTCCCGCCGCCTCGCCGGGCCCAATGGCCTGCACCAGCTGGTCGATGGTCATCTGGCGGTCGCCCGCGGCATCTTCGAGCGACGACTCCAGGTCGCGCAGCGTGCCGTACATCAGCATTTCCATCGGGGGCAGTTCACGGACCGAGCGCAAGCCGAAATCCTGGAGGAACTGCTCTGTCGTCGTGTACAGAATCGGGCGTCCCGGCGTGTCGAGGTGGCCCGCCTCCTGAATCAGGTTGCGTTCCGCGAGCCTGGCCATGATGGAGTCGCTGTTGACTCCGCGGACGGACTCGACCTGGGCACGTGTCACCGGCTGGTTGTAGGCGATGATCGCCAGCGTCTCGTAGGCTGCCTGGGAGAGCGGCGGGCGCTGCCGGGGCTGGAACAGCCGCTGCAGCACGTCTTTCATGTCAGGCTTGGT
>JAAZFW010000073.1 GCA_012511525.1 Clostridiaceae bacterium | reverse complement strand
GGGGACGGCTTGAAGTCGTCGCGGCCGGCGATGTAATGGCCCTTTTCGCCTTCCCTGACCGCTTCGGCACCGCGGAACGCCCAGAGGCACTTGTAGGGATCGAACTCGCCCCACTCGACTTCGTGTCCGGCCAGGGTCACCTTGACCGTCTTGTCCGGGTTGATCGCCTGTCCGGGGCATTCGCGGACGCAGGCCATGCAGCGGTTGCAGAGCGGCGGCCCGCTGTAGATCGGGTCGGGCTCCAGCTCGAGCTCGGTCATGACCATGAACAGGCGCTGGCGCGGCCCGAACTGCGGTGTCAGGAAGACCTTGGAGTAGCCGATTTCGCCCAGGCCGGCCAGGTAGGCCGCGATGCGGACATGGACCAATACATCCGGGGCCGGCTTGCCCGGGGCGACGGGCTTGCTCCAGAGCATGTTGTCACGCAGCGGCGGGTTCGGCCCTTCGGGGTCCGGTTTGACCCAACTGTCGACCGAGTTGCCAAACGTGCTTTCGTAGCCGAAGGGCATCGCCTCGTAACCCTCGTCCTCGAAGATGCGGCTGAAGCGGATGATGAAGTTGGGCATGAAAACCGTGTTGACAGCCCCGTACGCCATCGAGGCATAATTCATGAAATGCGTCCCTTCCTCGATGCCGCGCAGGGCGCCGCGGTTGATGCGAAAGCCGACGACGACCATCGACTTGGCGTTGGGCATGATCGTGCGCGGATCCATCTGCAGCGGCGCGCCCTCAAAACGTGACATCGGGGTAATGCCGACCAGGTCGGCCCCCATTTCCTTGGCAATTCGCTTGACGGTCGGACTATCCAGCATGGTATTCGCCTCGCCTTTCTCAGGTGTATCAGGATCTTGCCTTTATTTGGTGATCCTATGTGTTATAATCAGGCAAAAAGAACCGATCCGTCAAGCCAGAGCCTTAGCCTTGGCTATCAAAATATTAGCTTATGGTGATGAAGATGGAATCCATCCGGCAACGCAGCATTTCCCTGGATGCGCTGGAGCCCCGTGTTCTAAACATCGGGTACTCGGCCGGCAGCGGTACAGGGGTCCGCTCGCCCGGCATCCGCACGCCGGAACGGTTTGCCTACGACTACGAAATCGAGTTTTTCGTCGCGCCGGGCGGTCGGATGTGGGTCGACGGCACCGGGTACGCGATCGAAAAAGGCCACGTGATCCTGCGCAGGCCTGGCCAGACCTGCAACAGCCAGCCGCCTTATACCTGCTGGTACATCACGATTGACCCGACCGGTGACAGCGGCAAGACCCTGGACGACTTTTCCAGCACGCGCTACCTCAGCTTCCAATCACAGATCCGAAACCCCGCCTTTGATGCGATCCCGGCCTACATGAAGGTCCAGGATGAGAGCGCCTACATCGACTGCTTTTCCGCGATCAACCTGTTGGCGCGTTCCAAGTCCGAAACGGACCGGCTGGCCTTGAGGATCCGCCTGCTTGACCTGATCCGGCTGCTCTGCGCGGACGCCGCACGCGGGCCTGCCGGCCGGGCGCAGCGATTGAGCGAAGAGGCCGTCATGGACACGCTGGCTTACCTGCACGCCCATTACGCCGAGAAACTGACGCTCAATGACCTGAGCGGACGGGCCAACCTCAGCCCGATCTATTTTCACCGCCTGTTCACCAAAATGACGCACACGACGCCGGCGCTGTATCTGCAGCAGGTACGTCTGGATCGGGCGCGCTACCTGCTGCTGCACACGGCGCTGAGCTGCAGCGACATTGCATCTGCCTGCGGCTTTGCCACCCCATCGTATTTCAGCATGGTCTTCAAGCGCCAGACCGGCATGACGCCGCAGGCCTTCCGGAACAGCCGCCTGGCCGGATCGCCGGCTATGGCAGAACAATCACCTTGAGCGCGCGGCTCGACGCGCGGTCCAGCAGCAACTCGAATCCCTGGCTGACATCGGCGAGGGCCACGCGGTGCGTGATCAGCGGCTGGACCTGAACACGTCCGGAGGCCAGCAGGCTGATGGCGATAAGGACATCGCCGTACAGGTTGTTGGAGCTGCCGGTGATGTGCTTCTCGCCGCTGATGTCCATCAGGCGGTAGGGCAGCGTGTCGGTATGCGACACCATGTTGACCAGGGTGCCGCTGTTCGCCAGCAAGCGCAGCGCCTGCTCCTGGGTCTCAGCCGACCCGACGGTATCAAAGATGACGTCGACGCCGCGGTTCTGGGTTTCCGCCAGCAGCAGCGGCACCAGGTTGGTCTCGCGCACATCGATCGGCCGGTCGACGCCGACCGTTCGCGCGACCTCGAGTGCCTTGTCGAACAGGTCGGTGCACATGACCGGGAAGGCGCCGCTGGCCTTGGCCACCTGGGCGATCAGCAGCCCGACCGGGCCGGACCCCAGCACCAGGACCGACTGGCCGGCCTTAAGGCGCGACACCGAAACGGCGTGGACGGCGACTGCCAGCGGATCCAGGAAGGTAGCTTCCTCATCGCTGATCGTATCCGGCAGCTCGTAGACATGGGTAGCCCAGGCCGGACAGTAATCCGCCATGCCGCCGGGAAAGAAGTCCATCGGCTCCCAGCCGGCCCCGTGCCCGATATGGCGGGTCTGGCGGCATAAATTGTAGCGGCCGGTGCGGCAGAACTCACATCGTCCGCAGGTGTTGAACGGTTCGACAAAGACCCGTTTGCCGAGCAGCGACCGGTCCACGGCCCGACCGGCATCCGTCACGACGCCGCAGAACTCGTGGCCGAGGACCATGTTGGGCGGGTTGTCCACGTGACGGCCCAAGGTGTGCAGCGCCCAGGGGTTCTCGCCCCGGTAATACTTGAGGTCGCTGCCGCAGATGCCGCAGGCTTTGACCTCGACCAGCACCTCGTCGTCTTTGCAGGTGCGCATGGGAATATCGCGGACATTGATCCGATTCGGACCTTCCAGAACGGCAGCTTTCATGTCGATCCCTCCTCAACCACGCTTGCTGGTTATATTTTACCTGTTTTTTTCGTGTCTGCGCCATTTTTGCGGCGGGTGCGGTATAATTTTTGCAGAGCGGACAACGATCGCTGATGACACCATTTTGAAAGGAGTGCCGGGTTAACCAGCCCGGCTGACCGACCATGGACAACGCACTTTATGCTGACACGTATGTCGCGGCCTTGCTAAAGGAACAACAACCGCGCTTTCGCTTCCAGGCCAAAACCCCGGCCGAACTCAACGCCTGGCAAACGGCTTTCCGGCAGGAGCTGGAAACGCTTCTGGGCATTCCCCGCATCCGGGCCCGGGCGACCGACGACCTGGCGCCCGTCTGCTACGGCCAGGTGACGCTCGAGGACCACATCCGCGAGACCTGGACAATCCAGTCGGAACCGGGCTACGCGGTGCCGTTCTTTCTCCTGCGTCCGCTGGAGCAAAGCGGCCCCCTGCCGCTGGTCTTGACGCCGCACGGGCACGGCAAGGACGGCAAGGACACCTACGCCGGCATCTACCACGATGAGAACGGACGCGCCAGCATCGCCGAAGGCGAGCGCGATGTCGCGCTGCAGGCGGTGCGCGCCGGTTATGTCGCCATCGCGATGGACCAGCGCGGCTTTACCGTCACCAAGTTCAAACAGGACATCGCGGACGACAAGAACAATTCCTGCCAGCGGATGCAGATGCACGCTTTTTTGTTCGGACGGACCTTGATCGGAGAGCGCTGTTACGACATCTCGCGCCTGATCGACTTCGCCGCGTTGCGGCCGGAAATCGACGTTAGCCGAATCGCAATCACGGGCAATTCCGGCGGCGGCACGACCTCGCTGTTTGCGGCTGCGGTCGAGACCCGGATCGGAGTGGCGGTCCCCGGCAGCTATTTTTGCACCTTCGCCGACTCGATCGCCGCGGTACCCCACTGCGCCTGCAACTATGTGCCCGGTATCCTGACGCTCGGTGAGATGTACGACGTCGCCGGCCTGATCGCCCCGCGGCCGTTCATGGCCGTCGCCGGGCGGGAAGACCCTATTTTCCCGCTCAAAGGCGTCCGGAAGGCTTTTGACAAGCTGAAGCAGGTCTACACGGTGGCGGGCGTTCCTGAACGCTGCCAGCTCTCACTGGGGGATGGCGGCCACCGCTATTACAAGGCCGATGTCTGGCCGTTCATGGACCGCTATCTGAAAGGGATGTCCGACCGGGCATGACGTCTGTAAACAACCGGCAGGTTTTGCTTGATGCCTACGGCATCGACGCCCTGGCGATTCATCCTGTCCCGGCAGGCTTTTCCGCAAAGGCGTACCGGGTTCAGGGCAGGACCGGAGACTTTTTCCTCAAGATCTACGATCGGTGCGATCCGTC
>JAAZFW010000542.1 GCA_012511525.1 Clostridiaceae bacterium | reverse complement strand
GTTTCAAAGAAGCGCTGGCTGCCGGACTGGTCGTCCCGGTAATAGGCGTTGATCTTCTGGTCCGGTCCGCCCACTTGGTTCCAGTTTGTGATTTCGCCGCGGTAAATCCCCTTGACCTGGTCCTGGGTCAGGTTCTTGACCGGATTGTCTGTATTGCCTAAAAAGACCAGTCCGTCGCAGCCGTACAGGCGCATGGCGACATCGACGCCCTTTTCGCTGAGATAGGCCTGTTCTTCGGCTGTCGGCGCGATGCACAAGATGAGGTCCACGGTGCCGTCTGCCAGGTTCAGCCAGGCCTGGTGGGTTTTCGAGCAGATCGGTTCAGGTCCCGGCACACCGTACTGCCGGACAAACAGGTCGTACAGGGCGGCTGTTATGGGAATGCGCGCGGTGGAACTGTCAAGCAGCGGGAAAGAAGCGGGCAAGTCGCGCGCCGTGGTGGTCGCGCTGGGCGTCGTTGTCGGTTTGACCGTCGCCGTAGTGGTTGGCCGTGTTGTGGCCAGTGTCGTTGCTGTCTGAACCGTGCTTGGCTTTGTTGTCGCTGTTGTGGTCGCGGGTTGGGGGGAACAGGCCGCGAGGCCGATGCAGCAAACCAGGATGAGCAGGCCGCAGGTCTTGGAAAAACGCGCAAATCGTTTCATCTTGGCACCTCATTTCGGCCAAAGAAGGCGGCCGAATCCTGATGGACTCAAAATCGGCCAACATGTGTCTGAGCGGCTTATGGCATCTGTTACATGGCCCGATCATTATTGTAGCATATTCGAACCGGAATGAGAGGCGGTCGCGATCAGCGCAGCGCCCCGCGAATATGCAGGATGTAGCGTTCGCGGTCGAGCGGGCTGACGCCGCGGTAGGCGGTGTCTTCACCTTGTCCCTCAGGGCAGGGGTCGTACCCGTCGAACGTCATCGTCAGGATGCCGCGCCCACTGGTCGCCTGGGCGATAAATACGGGAAAGTCAAGCGACGTGGCCACCGGCACACGTCCGGTCAGAAAGCGCCGCGGCGCGCCGGGAGCGTCGGACCCATCGCGGGTGTCCGCGTCGCCGCCGCTGTCCAGCACCCCGCGCATCGCCACGATCTGGCTGATCACCTTGCCCGTGTCCGGCAGCGGCACCGTCAGCCGGAAACGCAGCATTGGCTCGAGCAGACGGGTTCCAGCAGCCGCCAGCCCTTTCATCAGGGCCATGGGGGTGACCGTCGCGAAGTCCAGCGGGTGGGTATGGACCGGGTGGTCCTCGCCGTCGACCAGGGTGATCTTGACATCGGTGACTTCCCAGCCGCGCGGGCCTTGCTGCAGAGCCAGCGGAATCGTCTGGGCGATTTGTCCCTGGTAACGGTCGCGGATCCTGATCTCCGTGACTTGGCTTTCGTAGACGACGCCCTGGCCCAACGGCAAGGGCTCGATGGCAAACGTGACGATCGCCCAGCAGGGTTTGGGCATGGTGTACGCGTCTGAGCCGTACGCTGCCCGCACTGGCGTTTCCTTGTAGATCACCTGGGGGTTCTCCAAGGCCACGGCCAGACCGAAACGGTCGCGGAACAGCGCGTCCAGGATTTCCATCTGGATCGTGCCCGTGACATGCAAAAGCAGCTGTCGGACGCCCGGTTCCCAGATCATCTTCAGCTGCGGGTCTTCAGCAGCCAGTTCGGCGCAGGCTGCGGCCAGCATCGCGTAGTCCTGCTCACGTTCCGGACGCAGCCGGACACGTAAAAGAGGCTGGACGACCGACGGTGCCTGCGGCAGATTGGGTTCGTCCCCGATCATATCCCCGGCCACGATGCCGTCCAGGCCGCAGACCGCGGCGATGTTCCCCGCCTCGAGGATACCGATGTCCATCGCCTTGCGACCGGACGCCTTGCGGATCTGGACGATCTTGCCGACCGGTCCCCGGCCCGGGCTGACGACCGTGTCCCGGTTTTTCAGTGTCCCGCTGGTCAGGCGGACATAGGCGATCCGGCCCAGCCGCTTGTCGTGTTCGACTTTAAAGACGATCCCGGCCACCGGGCCGTCGGGGTCGCCGCCCGCCGGCGGGGCCAGATCGCAGATCATGTCCAGCAGTGTGTCGATGCCCTCGCCCTTGAGGGCACTGCCGGCGACAAACGGCAGGATTGTGCCCAGGCGGGCTTGCCCGGCCAGGGCGGGCAGGAGCCTAGACCGTTCAACACGGCGATTTTCCAGCCAGGCGTCGGCCAGATGCTCTTCGTACTCGGCCAATATTGGCAGCCAGGTCTCACTGGCGCTGAACGCGAGGGTTTC
>JAAZFW010000541.1 GCA_012511525.1 Clostridiaceae bacterium | reverse complement strand
TATGCGCAGCTCTACCCGTTGAATCGCGTGTTGTTTGCCAAACCGTAAAGGCGGATCGTCCGCTGCATGGAGGTGTACCATGACAAGCCGCATCAAAAAGGGGATCAACATCTGGTCTTTCGATCCCGATCTTGGCCTTGAGGATTGCTTCCGGCTGGCCCGGGACGCCGGATTTGCCGGCATCGAGCTGGCCCTCGCGGCCGGCGGACCGGTCAGTTTGACTACAACGGATCAAGACCTGCTGGCCATCCGCCGCCTGGCCGAGCGTTACCAGCTGACGATCCCCAGCTTGGCGACCGGCCTGTACTGGCAATATTCCCTGACCAGCGAACGGGCAGACATCCGGGAACAGGCCCGCGCCATCGTCCGGCGCCAGCTGCGTGCCGGCGCCTTGCTCGGAGCCGATTGCATCCTGGTTGTCCCTGGAACGGTCGGCGTCGACTTTCGGCCTGAGGATGTGGTGCCGGACGCGGCCCCGGGTGATTTTTTTGCCGGTTCCGAGATCATTGATTATGAGGCGGCCTACCAGCGGTCGCTGGAAGCGCTGCGTGAATTGGCGCCGGAGGCGGAGCGGACCGGCGTCACGATCGGGATTGAGAACATCTGGAACAAGTTTCTGCTCTCGCCGCTGGAGTTGCGCGATTTTATCGACGCGGTCGGTTCCGAGCGGGTCGGGGTCTTTTTCGACGTCGGCAACGCCGTCGCAAACGGGTATCCTGAACAATGGATCCGCATACTGGGCCGGCGGATCTGCACGTTGCACCTCAAGGATTACAGGCGGGCCGTCGGCAGCCTTTCAGGATTTGTCGACCTGCTCGCCGGCGATGTCGACTGGCCATCTGTCATGCGCGCCCTGGCCGGCATTGGCTATGCGGGCTGGGCTAACGCCGAGATGTGTCCGACATACCGCTTCGCGCCCGGCCTGATGGTGCGCCATGCCGCGACGGCGATGGACCAGATCCTGGCCATGGGAGCGGACTGACCGCCTTTACCAGATTCTGGACGCTGAGCCGGACTGCCACAAGTCGAGTTCGCCGTCCATTTTTTCCAGCAGGGGCTGGCTGGCCCGGTCGAGGGCGGACAGGACATCGGCCGGCAGCCGGGTCTCGACAGCCCTGGCGTTCTCGCGCAGCTGGTTGACCGACCGGCAGCCGGCGACGACGGTGCTGACGCCTGGCTTGGCCAGGATCCAGGCCGTTGCCAGGATGCTCTGGGGGATGCCGCTGGAATCGCTGATCTGGCGCATGGCATCCAGCAGAACCAGAACCTCAGCTTCGGCGCCGGTTCCGCCATGGCGGGCGTCCGGGTTGAGACGGCTGTCGAACTGGATGGAGCGGCGCCGCTGTGGCGGAATATCCGCCAGGCTCTCATATTTACCGGTCAGGATGCCCTGCATCAGGGGCATGTAAGCGGCGATCCCGATCTGGTTTTCCAGGCAGATCGGCAAGACTTCGGACTCGATCGCGCGTGTCATCAGGTTGTAGGCCAGCTCGTTGAGCACCACGGGAAATCCCATTTCGCGGGCGACACGCAGCGCGCCAGGGCCGAAATTGCTCACCCCCACCGCGCGGACAAGCCCGTTTGCCTGGACCGACTGCAGAGCTTCCAGGTTGGCACGCAGCAAATCCTGGTCGCGGGTCGGCCAGTGGATCAGCATCAAATCGATCTGATCGGTCTTAAGCCGCTTCAGGCTGTCTTCGACAGCTTGCCGGTACCCGGGCAGCTGTTCGGCGGTCTGGAGCGGAATCTTGTTGATGATCACGGCCTCCCGGCGGCGTCTTCCCAGGGCCTCGCCCAGGGACTGCTCGCTCCGGCCGTCGTTGTAGCCAAAGGCCGTGTCGAACGTGTTGATCCCGTTGTCCAGGGCTTCGGCGACCAGCTCGTTGACCGCCTGCTGGCTCTGGGCTCCCCAATAGCTGCCGTCTTCGCCGCCAAAACTCCAGCAGCCGATGGTCAGGGGGCTGATGCTGATATCTGCTAAGGCCAGTTTCGTCTGTTCCATCGGACACCTCCATGATTGCGGGTTAGGATTCTGTTTCATGTTCATTTTAGCACACATTGCCAAGTCGCTGTCACCGGGCTATGATCGGATAAGATGGGAGGTGCCGTTGTGACACGGATTCTACTGGTGGAAGACGACCAGGCCCTGGGCGCCGGGCTGGTCTACGCCTTGCGGCGCGAGGGCTTCGACATCCAACTGACGGCTAACCTGGCCGGGGCTTGCGGCGCTTTGCATTCCGGTGAGATGCCGGACCTGCTGCTGCTTGACGTGCTCTTGCCGGACGGATCGGGCGACACGCTTTGCCAGGCTGTTCGCCAGGGCGCGTTCGGATCTGAACTCAAGCCGCTCCCGGTGATTTTCCTGACAGCCTGTGACAGCGAGGCGCAGATCGTGGCAGGGCTGAACGGCGGCGCCGACGATTATCTGACCAAACCATTCCGCGTCCGCGAGCTGATCGCCCGCATCCACGCCGTCTTGCGCCGGAGAGAGGCGGATGGGTCAAAGAACGCCGAAGCCGTGTTGGAGTCGGGCCCCATCCGGCTCGATCCGCCGCGGCACACGGTCAGTCTGGCGGGCAGTCATGTCTGCTTGACAGGGACCGAATTCAGGCTGCTCCATTTCCTGATGCGCCATCCCGGGCAAATCTTGTCGCGCGCGCAGATCCTGGACTCGCTTTGGGACGAGCGTGATGTGTATGTCGACGACAACACGCTGTCGGTCCACATCCGCCATCTGCGCGAAAAGCTGGAAGACGACCCGGGCCGGCCGGAACGGATTCTGACCGTACGGGGCATCGGCTACCAGATGGCGATCCCGACTCGAGGTATTTGACCATGCTGCAATCCATCCCGAACCGAGCACAAAAACAGCTGATCCTGCTGGTGCTGGCGTTGTTGCCGGTCCTTATCCTCGGCAGCCATTTGACAGCAAAAACGGGTGCCGGCCGTTTCATCGCAGCGCAGCTGGAGCAGGACACTGCCTTAATCGGCCTCCTGGCTGAACAGAGCGCCGAGAACCTGGATGTTGGCAGACTGGCCGCTGTGCTGGACGGGCAGGCCGATCCCGCGGCTGTTTCGGCCGGACAGGCGCTCCTCGATGGACTGGGCATGACGGATGAGGCCAGCTACAGCCTCTTCAGTCGCTATCTGCCGGTACGCCGAACCTGGTTCTGGAGCCTTTTCGGCCAGGCTTTGCTGGTCCTGCTGCTTGTTTTTGCCGCGGCCTGGTCCAGCCTGTCCCGGTTGTTCAGGCAAATCAGGCAAATATCTGAAGCAGCGTCCTCAGTTATCGAACACAACCAGATGAACGCGGGATGGGCAAAAGCCGACGATCAGGAAGGCGACCTGGCCGCCCTGTGGCGTATGCTGGCCGTGCTGGCCGAACGGTCGGCCGCCCGCATCCGGGACATGGCGGCGGACCGGTCATTTCTGCAAGCGTTCCTGTCGGACGTGTCCCACCAGATCAAGACGCCGCTGGCCTCGCTGCGCCTCTACCACGAGCTGATGCTGTCCGACGACGCCATGCCGGACGACCAGCGAAGGTCGTTTCTGGAGCAGGGGATGGCGCAGCTGGAGCGGATCGACTGGCTGGTCCAGGGGCTGCTCAAGATGGCACGGCTTGAGGCCCGCGCGGTCCCGATGGATTTCCGACTGACCGATCTGGCGGAAACCGTGCGCGCCGCAGCCGCCCCCTTTGCCCGGCAGGCCGCGAAGCAGCAGGTCTCGCTAACCTGCCAGTTTTCGGAACCGCTCCTGATCGAGCATGACCCCGACTGGGTAGCGGAGGCGTTCAGCAACCTGGTCAAGAACGCGCTGGAGCATACGCCGTCCGGCGGCTGCGTGACCGTCGAGGGTGAAGCCGGGCCGATGAGCATCCAGATTCGGGTCCGCGATACGGGCTGCGGTCTGGCCAGTTCAGAGATCCCTTTTATCTTCGAGCGCTTTTACCGCGGATCGCAGTCCGTCAAGCCCAATGCCGTCGGTATCGGCCTGTCCCTGGCCAGGACCATCCTCGAGCGTAACGGCGCCGACCTGTCCGCGGCCGGCATGCCCGGACAGGGCTCCGTGTTTACGGCAACCTTCCTTTGGCGCGGCGAAGCTTTGCAATCTAAATAATTTCTTCACCTGGTCTTAAGCTTCCTGGTGTAGGCTGGAACAAAAGCTGCCGGGAGGTCACCATGAGCATCATCGAAATCAGGAGTCTGGGTAAATGCTACGGTCAGGGGGAAACCGCCGTCCATGCGCTGCGCGACGCCAGCCTGGATGTGCAGGAAGGCGAGTTTGTCGCCGTGATCGGGCCGTCGGGAAGCGGCAAGTCGACCCTGCTGCACCTGGTCGGCGGGGTTGACCGGCCGTCTTCGGGGACGGTCACGGTCCGCGGCCTGAACCTTGCCGGACTGAACGAAAAGAAGCTGTCGCTCTACCGGCGCCGCCAGGTGGGCTTTGTTTTCCAGTTTTACAATCTGGTCCCGGTGCTCACCGTCGCGGAGAACGTCACCTTGCCCCTGATGCTGGACAACCTGAAGCCTGACAAGATCTGGCTGGACGAGCTGCTGGAGCGTTTAGGCCTGTCTGACCGGCGTGACAGCCTGCCCAACCAGCTGTCTGGCGGCCAGCAGCAGCGCACGGCCATCGCCCGCGCCTTGCTGCACCGGCCGGCGATTGTGCTCGCTGACGAACCGACCGGCAATCTTGACTCGCGCAACAGCCGCGAGATCATGAGCCTGCTGCGCGACGCGGTCCGCCGCCTGGGCCAGACATTGGTTGTGATCACCCACGATCCGGCGATCGCCAGCCAGGCCGATCGCGTCATCCTGATCGAAGACGGCCGTCTGACCGAACAGACCGGCGTTCAGGCGGGAGGTTGAGCCGATGCAGTCGTTAGCCCAGCTGAGCCGCCGTTTCCTGAAGCGGCAATGGAAACGAAC
>JAAZFW010000540.1 GCA_012511525.1 Clostridiaceae bacterium | reverse complement strand
GTCTTGATCACGATATCGACCGGCGGCCTGAAAGCGATGGCACATGACCTGGATATTCCCGAGCGCTACGGCATCTATGCCACTGTCGGGGATACGGCCGGACCCGGCGGCTGGTCGCGCTCAATCCGCAACATCCCGGTTTTTGCCGGCTTTGCCGAAGATATCCGCAAGTTGTGCCCGCAGGCTTTTATTGCCAACTACACCAACCCGATGTCCACCCTGACGGCCACCCTGGCGCACCTGACGGACAATCCCGTTTCGGGATTCTGCCATGCCTACTTTGAAATCAAGGATGTTATCCAGAAGCTGTTCGGCCTGGACGACTGGAGCCGCATCGCGGTGGAAATCGCCGGTATGAATCATCGGCCAGATCGACGGGCTGCCGCGCGGAGCCTGCGTGGAAACCATGGGTGTCGTGGACGGTTTTGGCGTCCGGCCGGTCATGGTGAACGCCGTACCCGAATCCCTGCTGGAGATCATGCGCCCCCAGGCTGTCAATTCGCACTGGATCGTGGAGGGGATGCTGAACGGAGACAAAAAAACCGTGCTGCAGGCACTGCACAACGACCCGCAGTGCGCCCATCTCAAGCCGCATGAAGTCAGGGCGATGGGCGAAGCGCTGATCGAAGCCAACCGTGCGTTCGTCGATCTGCCATTTTAGGAAACAGTCAACGTTGCATCACAAAGGTTACCATCAGCCGCATTCGCTGCATCATGTAAAGGTTGCCATCAGCCACAGTCGTTGCATCACGTAAAGGTTACCATCAGCACAGTTGCTGCCGCCCGCGGAACCCCATGATATAATCAAGTCTGTAGTTGTCGCCCAAACCTGTTCACGAGGAGAGAAGCGTATGAAGATTACGAAGGTTGAAGCCATTCCCATCCGTCAGAAAGGTGAAATCAAGCTGATCAATGACAGCGCCCAGGACGGCATCATCATCAAAGTCTATACCGATGAAGGCATTGTCGGCTACGGCGAAGTCGATTCATCGCCCCTGGTGGTCAAAGCGGTGATCGAGGCGCCCGTTTCGCACAGGATCTGCTGCGGCCTGGCGGCGGTTGTTGTCGGCGAAGACCCCTTTGATGTAGAAAAGATCTGGGAGAAAATGTACCTGGCCAGCACGTTTTACGGGCGGCGCGGGGTTGTCATCCATGCCATGAGCGGGATCGATATCGCGATTTGGGATATCATCGGCAAAGCGCTGAATAAGCCGCTGTATAAAGTGCTGGGCGGCAGCTTCCGCGACCGGGTGCGGGCTTATGCCAGCACCCTGATGCCTTACACGCCGCAGGAAAGCTACGAGGAAACCCGGAAATGCTGTGACGCCGGCTATACGGCGATCAAGCTTGGCTGGGGCGGTTTCGAGCTGGGCATGCGGGAGAATATCGCGCTGATCAAGGCGGCCCGGGAGGCAGCGGGACCGGACATCGACTTGATGTTCGATCTCGGGTTTATCCCGTCGGCGGACAACCCGATCGACGCGGCTTCGCGCATCCAGCTGGCCAAAGCCATCGAGCAGTATGACCCTTACTGGATCGAAGAACCCCTTTACCCGGACGACCTCGAAGGCTACCGCAAACTCAGCGAAGCCGTCAACATCCGCATCGCCTGCGGAGAAAACGAGTCGACGATTTACGGCTTCAAGCAGCTGATCGATTACGCCGGCGTTTCGATCCTGCAGCCGGACATCACCCGCTGCGGCGGCATCACGCAAGCCAGGAAGATTGCCACGCTGGCAGCGGCCAACCACTTGACGGTCGTGCCGCACGCCTGGAGCAGCGGTATCGTCATCGCCGCGTCACTGCACATCATTGCCTCGATTCCCAACAGTTGTCTGCTCGAATACCTGATCTGGGACAATCCGATCAGGAAAGAGATGCTGGTCGAAGACATTCTGGTCAAAGACGGGTATGCCACGCTGCCCGAAGGGCCTGGGCTGGGTATTGAGATCAACGACCAGGCGATCGAGAAATAC
>JAAZFW010000539.1 GCA_012511525.1 Clostridiaceae bacterium | reverse complement strand
GTCGCACCGTCCAACAGCAGCGCGTCATGCTCGAGCAATTGCCAGAAGTCTTTTTTGTCCATGGTGCGACACCTCACGTCTCAGGTTCTTCCGGATTCAGGATGCGGATGTTTTCGACCCGGTCTGTCCATGATCCGGACGAAGCGGCAAATGGATGCTTATAAGGGTTGATCGTCACTTGGCTCAGCCGGTTGCAGACGATCAGCACGTCCGGTCGGTAAGCCACAACCCAGGCCGAAGAATCGGGCTGGACGGGATCGGCAAGGATAACCGCGTGGTCCGGCAGGCGGCTGTTGGCCGTGGCTGGCAAGAGCAGCAGATCGTAGTCGTGGTTGGCGGCCCGTTCGGCCAGTTCCGGCCAGTCGACCGCCATGGGCAGAACCTGGAGGCCGGCCAGTTCCAAGGTTCTGACAACCTGTTCCGCCATCTCGCGGTTGGTGTAGAGCACATTCGGGTCGACCCCTGAAAAATAGTACAGGTGCAGTTCACGCGCTTCCAGTTCAGCCAGAGCCGTCTGCTGCAGGCGGCTTAGCGGTCGGCCGGCTGCAGTCAGCAGTACGGCCAGGCGCTGAGACGGGCGCTGGATCAAGGCGCCGGACTGCGGCTGAGGATTGACCAGCAAGTACTGGTCAACACTGGTTTCATAAGGGAAAAAGCGGTAAAACGGCAGCGATTGGGCACGCTGCTGCATACGCGCGTCCCAGAGGTTGCGCACAATATCCAGCTCAGCCTCCTGGAGGAGGCGCAGTTTGGCCTCGGAGGCAACCTGGCGGATTTCGATCGTCTTGATCTGTCCGGCGTAACCTGGGCGCAGCGACAAAACGGCATGATTGGCGCTCGTCTCCGTCACCGCGAATGCGCCGCTGCCCTCCGGGGTCAAATTGGTGTCACGCAGCTCGAAGACGCGTTCCGGGCGGAAGAGATAGTAGTCGGCCTTGAGGATGCCGACAGTCAGCAGGCGAAGATCGAGATTTGCAGCCTGTTCGTTGAACTGGAACAGGACCGTCTGGTCTTCCTCGCTCGCCAAAACCTGATCCAGGCTGCCCAGGCGGCCCTTGAGAGGCCCGTCGTAAGCCGGGGAAAGCAGGCAGGCGTAAGTATAGACGACATCGCTCGCCTGGACGACCCGGCCATCCCGGAACGTATGATCGGCCCGCAAAGTGACCTTGAGCTGACGCAGGTCATCGTCATATTGCCAGGTGTCGGCCAGTTGGCCGACCGGGGTTCCGTCGCTGTCCAGGCGGATCAGCGATTCAAAGACCAGCGAGACCAGGTCCAGTTCGCCGTCTCCGGAGGCGTACAGGGGATCGAGCTGCTCGAACCGGTCGTTGACGCCTACCAGAAGACGGTCTTTGCGATCGTAGGCCGATTCCGGCAGCGACATCGCGGCCTCGGACGTCGTGGCAGCCGGGTCGCCCGTCGCACCGGACTGGCTCTGCTGCCAGCGTCCGACTTCGAGAGCCAGAATAGTGAGCAGGATGATCAGGCCAATCAGGAACACGCCGTACACGATATGCCGCCAGCGGGCAAAAAGGACCGCCGGTCCGGCAGTGGTTTCTGGTTTCTGGCTGCTCGGTTTTTCGAATTCCGAATCGTGCATCTTGGCCCATCCGCGGAGCCGGCCGGAACCGGCTTAACAGTTTGTTCACTGGCGATTCATTATAGCATAACAGCCGGACCGCCTGCCATTGTGCTATAATTGAAAATCGGAACATCTCTGCGGCCGCGGGCCCTCAGCTCAGGTGCCGCCAAAGAAAAGAAGGGGCTTCGTATGTCACAATCCAACATGCTGCTCAGACGCCGCGCGATTCGCCGCGGCCTGGTGCTGCTCCTGATCGTCGTCCTGGCCGCCACGGCCATTCTTTTTTTCTACGGCACGCGTGACAAGACGCCGGTCGTCCGCGCAGCTGCCGTCGGCAAAGGCGATATAACCAGTGTCATGTACCTGACCGCCCAGCTCAAGCCGGGCGCTATTCAGGAGGTTTCGGTTGGCCGCCAGCTCGTCGCGTCGGTCGCCGTCAAGGTGGGCGACCAGGTGCGCAAGGGCGATATCCTGATCACCTTTGACTTGAGCGAACTGGAGGAGCAGCTCGAAGAGGCACGGCGTTTGCGCCAGGAAGCGGAGGACGCCATCGGGCAGATGACCGGCGAGCTGGAAGGCCAAGCTGATGCCGCCCAAAAAGCCCTGCAGAATCTGCAAACCCAGATCAACAGGTTGTCCGGCAATATTTCCGGCTCCTTTTCAGCCCTGAACAACCTGACCAGCTTGCAGCCGTATACGCTTTCTGTCGACCAGGCAGCGATTGACGAACTGACAGAGCGCCTGCAGGCCGTCGACCGGGACGCGCCCGACGCGGCCAGCCAGTACGAAGCGATCCTTAGGGAATACACCAGCACCGTTCAGATCGTCTCGTCCGACGATTACCAGATACAGCTGGACAAGCTGCGCAAAAGCCTAAGCGGCGCCAGTTCGGCTGCAACCGGCCTGCTTGGCTCGGTTGCCAACCCCGATTTGCTGGCCGGACTGTCGCTCTCGAGCGGATCGGCCGGCCTGGCCCAATCGGCGCAAAGCCTTTTGTCCCAGGCTGTCCAGGCTGAGCTGCTGGCAGAAAGCGCGCTCGAAAATGCCATCGACAAGGTCGTGGCCGAATTTGACGGTCTGGTTGCTCAGGTCAGCGCGATTCCCGGAACATACACAGCGCCCGACACCGCATCCGGCCTCTCCGGCCTGGGCGGCTTGTCCGGTCTTTCCGGTCTGTCATCCGGCAGCGCGACCAAGGTCCTGGTCCTGTATGACAATGTGCGCCCGGTCGCCACCTACCAGGCCAACCGCTACGATGCCAGCCGTCTGGAAGTCGGCATGCCGGTGTTCTATCACCAGGAAGGACGCGACTATTACGGCGAAATCGCATACAAAAGCAAGTTTGCCACGTCCGTCGATCCGGCCGGCAGCGCGGACGCCCTGTTCGGCAGCATGGGGAGCGTCGGCGGGCTGACCAGCGAACCGGCCCTGACTGTCGACATGTCGGTGCGCGGTGACGACCTGTCGAACCTGGTGCTTGGCTTCAACATCGACGCCGAAGTCCAGACCGCCTTCGCTCAGGATGTCCTCCTGCTTCCGGCTGAAGCGATGAAGCGCGAGCTGGGAGTCTATTATGTCTTTGTGCTGGAATCTGACGGCCGGCTGCGCCGCCAGCCGATCACCCCGGGGATCCAGTCCGACACGCATGTCGAGGTTAAAGATGGTCTGACAGATGGGGAGAAAGTGGTGCTGGCACCGGCCAATGAGCTGGCGGACGGCATGCTGGTCAAGGAAGGACCGGTTTCCTGACATGGCAGCGGAAGGTGCCCTAGCCGGGCCGGCGGATCCGGTCATCACGCTGCGCGGGGTCTGGAAGACCTACCGTACCGGCAAGATCGAGTTCACGGCGCTTAAAGACATTGCCCTGGACATCTACCCGGGCGAGTTCACAGCGATTATGGGCCCGTCTGGATCCGGCAAATCGACCTTGATGCATATTCTGGGCTGCCTGGACCACAAGGACAGCGGCAGCTATGTCCTGAACGGGACGGAAATCGGCGATATGACGGCCAACGAGCTGGCCTTGGTGCGAAACCAGGAGATCGGCTTTGTCTTCCAGTCGTTTAACCTGCTGCCCAAGCTGACATTGCTGGAGAATGTCGCCCTGCCGATGGTCTATGCCGGCATCAAGCGGCACGAGCGCCTCGAACGGGCCCGTGAAGCCCTGGAATCGGTCGACCTCGTCCGCTGGGCCCAGCACCGGCCCAATGAAATATCGGGCGGACAGAAGCAGCGGGCTGCGATCGCCCGGGCCATGACGCTGAAGCCGGCCCTTTTGCTGGCAGACGAGCCGACGGGCAACTTGGATACAAAATCTGCCGGGGAAATCCTCAAGGTGTTTGCCCAGCTCAACCGCTCAGGCTCGACGATTGTCCTGATCACCCATGAGGCAGACATCGCGCGCCAGGCCAGCCGCATCATCCAGCTCGTGGACGGCCAGTTGGTGCACGACAGCTCCGGCCGCAACGCGCCGCCGCGGCAAGACAGCTAACCAGGAGCGCTGACCGATGTTTTTAGAAAGTTTGAAAATGGCGTTTCACAGCCTGATGGCCAACAAGATGCGTGCCTTGCTTACCATGCTGGGCATTATCGTCGGCATCGCCTCGGTGATCGCCATCGTGTCCCTGGGAGAAGGCGGCAAGCAGGAAGTGCTTGGCCAGTTCGACCAGATCGGCGCTTCGACGGTCATGATCCAGGTCCGTTCGAGCGCGGCCCAGAGCGGGGACTACATCACCCAAAAGGACATCGAGCTGATCCGCAACCGGCCGGACCTGATCAAGAGCGTAACGGCCTCGATCAGACCATCGCCAGCGCTTCGACAGAAACGGACCAGCGGCGGATCTACCTGGCGGCCATTGACGATTATTACACGGCATTCACCGGTATCGACCTGCTGCACGGGCGCCTATTCAGCGAAATCGAGTACATGGACGGCCGTCCGGTCGTTGTCATTGACAAAACCGGTGCTGAAAGCCTCTTCGGCCGCGAAAACGCGGTCGGTGAGACGTTGACGATCAGCCGCAGCGGGCGGCAGCAGCCGGTCACCGTCGTCGGGGTCTGTGAATCCGTGACGTCACAGATGACCGCCCTGATGGCCAGTTACGGCATGGACTCGGGCGACGCGCGGGCTATCCCGTTTTTTGTCTACACCCCGCTGAATACGGCCGGCCGCATCATGGACGGCCAGAACGAGCTGTCTGCGATCAGCATCATGGCTGTTTCGGCCGACCGGGCTGACGAAGCGGCCGGGATGGTGGTGCGCCTATTGGAAATGCGCCACAGCAATGAAGGGCGCTCGGTCTACCGCACCCAGAACATGGCCTCGATCCTGGACCAGATCAACAATGTCATCAACATCATGACGATTTTTATCAGCGCGGTCGCAGCCATATCCCTGCTGGTCGGCGGGATCGGCGTGATGAACATCATGCTGGTTTCCGTTACCGAACGGACGCGCGAGATCGGGATCCGCAAGGCGATCGGCGCGACCACGACCGACATCATGCTCCAATTCATCACCGAATCGGTGATCATGACCATGACCGGCGGCGTAATCGGCATTTTCAGCGGTCTCGGCCTGGCTTACGGCATCTCCTTCGCCGTCCGCCGCATCAGTTCAATCGTGCCCGTCCTGAGCATCGAGTCGATTGTGATCGCCGTGCTGTTCTCCAGTGCCGTCGGGCTTTTCTTCGGCATTTACCCGGCTCGGAAAGCAGCCGGACTGGATCCGATCGACGCGCTGCGCTACGAATAACGCCAGTCACACGTTTTCCTTCCGACAGGTCACACAACGGCTTGACAGCGCCGGCGATTCCGCTATAATATAGTCAAAGATAGTCAAAGTCAAGGCTGTCTTATTATGTTGAAGCAGGGAGGTGTCCGCATGGCGCGGATCAGTGACTTGATCGAAGACATCATCAAGCAGATGATCGAACAGAATGACGGACGGGTGGAGATCACCCGAAGCGAGCTGGCCGACCGGGTCAATTGCGTACCGTCCCAGATCACCTATGTCCTGGCGACTCGGTTCACCAACAACCAGGGCTACCTGGTGGAGAGCCGGCGCGGAGGCGGCGGATGGATCCGAATTCGGCGCGTCAGCCTGGCCGAACCGACTCATTACGTGATGCATGCGCTGAACGCCATGGGGGATTCGCTTTCACAGCACCAGGCGGAAGTTTTGATTCGTAATTTTCTCGATTACGACATTATCGCCGAGCGTGACGCACGCCTGATCCTGGCGGCGGTGTCCGACCGGGCGCTGATCGAAGTCGAGCCAGACCGCCGTGACCGGATCCGCATGGCTGTTTTCAAGAACATGCTGACCAGTTTGATTGTCGGATAGGGGGGATCGGCGTGCTTTGCGAGCGATGCCAAAAACAGGAAGCGACCATACATGTGACACAGACCCGTCAGGGCAAGACAACGGAACATCACTTTTGTGACAGCTGTGCCCGCGAACTGGGGATCGGCCATTCGATCACCGATTATTTTGGTACGATCGGCAACCTCTTCGGCTCCGGGATGCTCGGCGGGGGCAGCGCGTTCAACCATACGGGTGGGATCCCCGCGTTTGGCGCGGCCGTCCCGCGCAACATCACCTGCCCGCGCTGCGGCCAGACTTTCGAGCAATTCCGCCATACGGGCTTGTTTGGCTGCAGCCAGTGCTATACGGCTTTCGCCGATCTGCTGGATCCGGTCTTTCGCCGCGTCCAGGGCAATACCCGCCACATCGGACACAAGCACGAGCCGAGTGAAGCACAGCTGCGGGCCGAGCGGCTCAGCACCCGTCTCAGCGAACTGAAACACGCATTAAAGCTTGCCGTCGACGAGGAGAATTACGAACAGGCGGCCCGGCTGCGTGACGAAATCCGCCAGTTGCAGCAGGCAGGCACGCAACCTGATGAGAGGGGGAAAACCTGATGACATGGTACATCGACCAGGGTCCTGACAGCGATGTCATGATCAGCAGCCGCGTCAGGCTGGCCCGCAATCTCGAGCAGGTTCCGTTTCCGCATCGCATGGACGCCCAGACGGCGCGCAAGGCCGCGGACGAAATCGTCAAGGCATTTTTCCAGGACGACACCGAACGCAAACGGCATTATCTGCTTGTCGATTTGGACTCGCTCAGCCTCGAAGACCGGTTGGCCCTGGCGGAAAAACGCCTGATCAGCGAGGATCTGGCCAAGGCAGGCGACGGTTCTTTCCACCGCGCCATGATCAGCCGCGACGAGTCGGTTTCGATCATGATCAATGAGGAAGACCATATCCGCATCCAGTCGATGCAGCCGGGACTCAATCTCGAGCAAGCCTTCGACGGCGCCAAGCAGGCGGCTTCGATCCTGGAACGCGAACTGCCCGTGGCCTATCATGAGAAATATGGTTACCTGACCGCGTGTCCGACCAATACCGGGACCGGCATGCGTGCCTCGGTCATGGCCCACCTGCCTGGCCTGGCCATGGGGGGGCGGATCAAAGATACGGTTGACGGTCTGATCAAGCTCGGGTTTGCGGTGCGCGGACACTACGGCGAGCACAGCAAGAGCCAGGGCAACCTCTTCCAGATCAGCAACCAGCTGACGCTGGGAATCTCGGAGGAGGACCTGATTAACGATTTGAAACGCATGCTCCAGCAGCTGATCGAGCAGGAGCGGGGCGTGCGGCGCGAGTTGTACCGCCGTCAGCCGCTGCTGCTCGAAGACCGCGTCATGCGCGCCTTCGCAACACTCAAGTCGGCCCGACTGATGACCCACGAAGAAGCGACCGAGCTGCTGTCGACGGTCCGGTTGGGCATGGCGCTGGGCCTGCTGCCCAATTTGCAGCCTTCAGATGTCAACCGGATATATGCCCTGATCGGGCCCGCCAGCATCCAGAAGGCGCATGGCCAGGCGATGACCCCTGCCGAGCGCGACAGTGCCCGGGCGACGGCTGTCCGCGACTTGCTGGAGCGTTCGGGGGCCTGACCCCCTGAATAATGCGATAAACCCGCCTGGCAGATCCGGGCAATAACAAGGAGGAACCACTTATGATGATTCGTTTTTCCAACAGAAGCAACGGCGTTGTCGGCGCGGCGTACCAGATCGCCCGTTCGCACGGCTTAAGTTATATCGGGACAGAGCACCTGCTGGCAGGCATCTTGGCCGAAGGCAGCGGGCTGGCCTGTGACCTGCTTCAGACAGCCGGCCTGGATCTGGACAAGGTCAGGACAGCCATTGCCCAGATGAGCACGCAATCCGGCGCGGACACCAGCCTTGACGAGAACCTGGACGCCGAAAAAGTGCTGGCCATGTTCACCCCCCGGACGCGCCGGGTGGTCGACCTCGCCGCTTTCGACGTCCAGCGGCACCAGTCCGACACCATCGAACCCGAGCATCTCCTGGCGGGGATCGTTCGCGAAGGCGACAGTTATGCCATGCGCATGATCAAGGCCGCCGGCATCGACCCGCAGGCGTTGCTGGCGCAGCTGGAGAACCAGGCTAGCACCGGTTCCGGAGCGCCGCAGGATGACAAAGGTTCCGACGAAGCCAGCCAGGACCCGGAAATCGCCGCCATCAACAAGAGTCTCAACGAACGGGGCAGCGCGGGCGGCAGCAAGGGCGGAACCCCGTCCCTGGACAAGTTTGGCCGCGATTTAACGCAGATGGCGCGGGAAAACCGGTTTGACCCGATCATCGGCCGCGAAGCCGAGATCAACCGGGTCATGCAGATTTTGTGCCGCCGCACCAAGAACAACCCCTGCCTGATCGGTGAACCGGGCGTCGGTAAGACCGCCATAGCCGAGGGGCTTGCCCAAAAAATCGCTGGCCAGGATGTTCCGGAACCCCTGCAGGACAAGCGGCTGGTTTCGCTGGACATGGCAGGGATGCTGGCCGGCTCGAAATACCGCGGCGAATTCGAGGAACGCCTTAAGAAGGGACTCGACGAAGCGGTTAAGGCCAAGAATGTGATCTTGTTCATCGACGAGCTGCATACGATCATCGGCGCGGGGGCCGCCGAAGGCGCGATGGACGCCGCCAACATCCTGAAGCCCCTGATGACCCGCGGCGAACTGCAAATCATCGGGGCCACCACATTGGAGGAATACCGCAAACATATCGAGAAAGACGCGGCCCTGGAGCGGCGTTTCCAGCCGGTCACGATTGGCGAGCCCACGCCGGAAGAAGCGCTCCTGATCCTGAAAGGACTGCGGCCCAAGTACGAGGCGCATCATGACGTCACGATTACAGACGAGGCCCTGGAGACCGCGGTCACCTTGTCAACCCGATACATTTCGGACCGTTTCCTGCCGGACAAGGCGATCGACCTGATCGACGAAGCGGCGTCGAAGCTGCGCCTGGCTAAAAAGAGCGAACCGGCCGCCGTCCGGGAAAAACAGCAGCAGATGGACGATCTGGCCATCCGGAAAAAGCAGGCTGCCGACGAGGAACGCTTTGAGGACGCCGCCGAGTTGCGCCGCCAGGAGCAGACACTCACGGCGGAACTTGAGAAGCTGCGCGCCGACTGGCAGGAGAAAGACGGGACCAAGAGCCTGGACGGCGACGCCATCGCGGACATCGTGGCCAGCTGGACCGGCATCCCCGTCCGCAAACTGACCGAGAGCGATCACGAGCGGCT
>JAAZFW010000538.1 GCA_012511525.1 Clostridiaceae bacterium | reverse complement strand
TGCGTAGAAGCTGGCGATCAGAAGGCCGAGCACCGAGGCAAAGAACCCGCTGACCAGTAGGAGCAGCAGGACCAGGCCGTAGTTGATCTGGAATCCAAACACAGGCACGGTCACGATCAGGCCGGACACGGTCGCCGTCAGCAGCACAACCAGGATCTTGCTGAGCATGTAGCGGGCCACCGAGGAGGCCGTCACCGCATAGGCGTTGATCACGCCTTCCTTCTTGTCCAGGAAGATGTAGGCCGCCATGATGAACATGCCCATGAAACTGCTGTTGAAGGCAATCAGGGTCGGGATGACATTCTCCCGGTCATTCAGCAGCACCTGGTCTGGAGCCAGCTGCTCGACCGTCATGCCGGCAATTTTTTCGGCCATCCCGGCCAGGCTGGCTGCGGGAATGACGGACAGCAGGTTTTGCAGACGCTGCGATTCATAACCCTGCAGGTAATAAGTGTAATGCAGCTGGCCGGCAGCGTCCAGCGACAGGACCATGCCGATATCCCTTTTTGTGTCGGCCAGATCGCGCACCGCCTCGGCGCTGTTCACCAGATAGACGCGCGCCGTCTCGGTTTCAAACAGCCTGGCATCGAAACGGTCGTCACCGGATTCCAAAACCGTCTCCTCCCACCGGCCGTCCAGGTCTTCAGCGAGCAGGTCGGCCGTCAGCGAATCGGCAGCCGGCTGGGGCAGGTCGAGGTAAAGGACCTGTGTCTGGACGACGCGGATCTGCTCGGGGATCGCGAACAGCACGACGGCCAGCAACACGACGGCGAACAGGATTTCGATGTAGAAATAAAAGCTGCGCGTCGCCAGGGTGAGTTCCTTGACAAAGCTGCTCAGCAGTTTCATTCAAGTCAGCCCCCTTCCGGTCACCGTGATGAAGATCTCCTCCAGCGTCGCTTCCTTGGTATGCATGGTCACGATCTCACACGTGCCGAGGATGGCCTGCAGGCGCGCCTTGTCCTGATCCTGGATGGTCGACAAGGTCTCGCTGTGCAAAACACCATCCGCCAGAAATTCGACCGTGACCACTTTTTCACCGTACTGCAGCTTCAGGTTCTTGGGCGAATCGATCAGCTTGATCTCGCCGTCGACGATAAAGGCCACCCGGTCGCAGAGTTCGTCGGCAATATACATGTTGTGGGTCGTCAGGAAGACCGTCGTCCCCTTGTCGTTCTGCTCCTTGATGATGTCCTTGATGTTGGCTGCGATCGCCGGATCCAGTCCCGTGGTCGGCTCGTCCAGGAACCACAGCTCCGGGTTGTTGATCATCGAGCGGGCAAAGGTCAGCCGGTGCTTCATGCCCTTGGAAAAGGTGCCGACCTTGAGGTTCTCCTTGCCGCCCAGACCTACCAGGCGGATCAGCTCCAGCGGGTCGCGCGTCGTAACATCGAACAGCTGGCGGTAGAACGCCAGGTTTTCGCGAGCCGTCAGCTTGCTGTAGACGTTCGACTGCTCAAAGGAAACCCCGATGCGGTTGAACATCTCGTTTTTCATGCTTTTAACCGGGTAGCCGGCGACGGTGACATCGCCCTTCTGCAGC
>JAAZFW010000537.1 GCA_012511525.1 Clostridiaceae bacterium | reverse complement strand
CCGGGAACGTCCCGGAACCCTTCCAGGGCCGCTTTGCCCGTGTCGCCGGATGTGGCGGTCAGGATGCAGATTTCAGCTTGCTCGCCGGTCTTGGCGACCGCCTGGGTCATCAGGTGCGGCAGCAGCTGCAGCGCGACATCCTTGAAAGCGGCGGTTGGACCGTGCCATAGCTCCAGCATGTATTCGCGGTCGTTGTACTTGTTAAGCTGGGCCAGGGGCGCGGGACCTTCAGGAAACTTCTCTTCCGTGTAGGCTGCAGCAACCGCGTCTTCGAGCTCCTGGCGCGTGTAGTCGGTCAGGTATAAAGACAGGATCGTCACGGCGCGCTGCTGGTAGCTTTGCGTTTGCATCCGGGCGATGTCCTCCAGGCTGATCTGCGGGATCTGGTCCGGCACCAGCAGCCCCCCGTCGGCGGCGATGCCCTGCTTGATGGCCATCGCCGACGGAACGGCATCTCCGGTTCCCCGTGTGCTGATGTATTGTGTCATATAGCTCCTCCTCGTCGTGCGTATCGGTCAGTCGCCCATCTCGCTAAGGCGATAAGCGGCGCTGCGGGCGATGTCACGCCCAGAAAATCGGGCGATAACAAATTCAAAGTACGGCTTGGCGGTCTCCTTTTGTCCCAGGAGCTGGTAACAGCGGCCAACATAGTAGGCGACGCCGCCGCCATAGGCTTCGGGGTAAATCTCATAGGCCGGCAGGTAATATTCGAGCGCCGCTTCGTAGTCTCCGGCGGCAAATTCGGGTTCGGCCAGCAAGCGCAATGCCCGGGCTGCCGATACGGCGATGGCGTCCAGCAACCGGTCAACCTCGGCGCGCTGTTCGCCAGCGGGCAGCGTTACGGCGATGGAACGCGTATCGTCCGGCAGGCCGGCGAGCAGGTCACGGGCCTTAACCAGCGCGATGCCGGCCTGGGCCAGGTCTTCTTCCGCCAACGCCTGGCTGGCCAGTGCGGTTGTCTCCGCCGCCAGCTCCAGGGCCGCGACAGCCGGATCGACCGTCGGAGTCGGTTCGGGCGTCGGGGATGATGTCGCGGTCGGCTGAGGCGTCGCGGTCGGCTGGGGGGACGGTGACGGCAAGGGCGTGGGCGCCGCCGTGGTTGTCGCTTCGGGTGTCAGCGTCGGCGTCACAGCTGCCGGTTCACCATCGAACTGCTGGTGATACGCCTGCAGCAGCGACGCGGCCGTTTCCTGGTCGGCAGACAGATCACCCAACTGGTCGAGCAGCCATGCCAGCCGGACAGCGTCCGACTCGGGCCGCTGGAACAACTTCGATTCCGGCAGCCAGCGGATGGCGGCGACGACCAGGGTGGCCAGCACCAGGACGCCAGCGACGACCGGCAGCGCCAGGCGCAGCCATTCGGCCGGCGAGCGTTTGTCGACCACAAAGGTTTCTTCTTCCTCGGGAAATTCGCCGCGGCGCAAAACGTCGCGTTTTTCGCGTTCGCTGGCCATCTTGACCTTGCCGCGCCGCCCGGTCTTTTCCAGGATGTTCGCACTTTGGATCGGCAAGCTGGCCACGGGCTTTTCAGTCCCGGTCTGCTCCGGAGCGGCCGCCGTCTTCTTTTTCAAACTGGCCAGGCATTGCCTGGCGTCCATGTCCATATCTTCCGGCAAACCCGCCAGCATGGCTTGTTCGACCCAGTCCACCGCTTCCCGGTACTGGCCGGAGAGCGCCAGGCAGCAGCCGAGCAGAAAGGCCGGCTGCGGAAAGAGCGGGTAACTGGCCGCCAGTTTACGCAGCGCGATCCGGGCGATGTCCAGGCTGTCCTGTGCCAGCAGGTCGATCGCCTTGTTGTAGGTTGCGACGGCCTGATCCATTTCGCGCGGCGGCGCAAACAGCGGCACATCGTCCGCGGATAAGGGCTGAAACCGGTTGATCTGGCTGGACCAGTTCAAGCATGCGCCTCCTGCATCAAAGTCTGGCGGATGTATCCGACCATGTAGAGCGATCCGAACGCACACAGGGCCACGGACTGGCCAGATGCCAGTTTCAGGGCCAGCTGCGCGCCTTCCTCAGGGCTCGGGGCCGTCCATACCGCCTCATTATATCGGTTGCCGCCGCCGTCTGGCAAACGGTTCAGGATATCGCGCACTTTATGGGCCAATTGCTCTTCGGACAGTGCGCGCAGGCTGACCGGCTTGGTGCAGACAACGGCTGCGGGCCGGTAGGCGGTTTGCTCCAGCATGATGCGCAGCATGGCCTCGTAGTCCTTGTCGGCCAGGAAACCGGCCAGGAAAACCACCGGCTGACCGGGCAGCAGCCGGTTCAATGTAGCGGCGAGGGCCTGGCAGCCCTGCGGATTGTGGGCCCCATCCACCAGGATGGGCGGATCCCGGCGCAGCAGTTCCATCCGGGCCGGCCAGCGGGCCAGGGCGATGCCCTGGCGGATCTGGTCATCCGTCGCGAGTCCGAGCGCCGCGCAGGCCCGGATGGCCAGGCAGGCGTTCATCGGCTGGATCACGCCCAGCAAACAAGTTTGCACAGTAAGGCCGGTCACCCGTTCACGGAAAGACTGGCCGGACCAGGTATAGTCTAAGAGCGTGATATCCGCCTGGGAAACCACGTCGAGCGGGGCCCCGAGCGACTGGCAGCGCTGGCGGAGCAGCCTGTCTGCCGCAACCTGATCCTGTTCGGACAAGAACAGGTCGAACACGTTGTAAAGGAAAACCGGGCACTCTTGCTTGATGATGCCGGCCTTTTCGGAAGCGATTTCCGCCAGGGTACTGCCCAGGCGATCCATGTGGTCATAGCCCAAAGCGGTGATGATGCTGGCCAGGGGCTTGTCGATCACGTTGGTCGAGTCCAATCGGCCGCCCAAACCGGTTTCCAGCACCACGACATCGCAGCCTG
>JAAZFW010000536.1 GCA_012511525.1 Clostridiaceae bacterium | reverse complement strand
GCCTAGAACACGGCCGATCAGGTATCGGTCGCGCAGCAGCGTGCCTGGTGTTAGGTGGCTATATTCCGACGCACCGGCGCCCGCTGTATAGCCGCATTGCGGACAGGCTGCGTCATGTTTCTCTATTTTCTCCATGCAGCCCAGGCATCGATTCATGACCGGATACTCCTTATGGGTTCTGTTCGATCGTATTCGCTCATCACTCTAGGGGACCTCGGTTGTGATGAAGTCAATCAGAGCATCTTTGTTATAGGCTGGATCAAGAAGAACCTGGTCGTGGATTTGCTGATTCTGCACATCGAGTGCCATCTGAGCTTCACCGTAAAAAGTCATTCGGGTTAGATACGCATCCAGGAAGGCCAGTTCCGGTCGTTTTACTGAGATATACTGAGTGAACACACGCCGATTCAATGGGAGTGAGCGATCCTGCTGCACATGCATTTCGTCCTGGGTTTCATCGCTCAGCAAATTGATCAGGAACAACATGGAAGCTTGCTGCTGGTTATCCGTGCCGGCTCTTGATACCGACCAAAAATCGGTGAAACGGGCGCAATAAGTCTGGTCGCCCGGGGCCGGCAACACGCCGTAATACCCGGGCAATGCCTCCTGAACCGCGTCAAATTCACTGGCATCGCCCAGGTAAGCGGCGACTTGCTCTTCGGCAAAGCGTGTAAACGCAGAATCAATGCGTTCGTCTTGCAGATACACTTGGGCTAATTGATCCAGGTTATCTGCTGCCGTCTGCGCATATGCTGCCGCGAATGGATCCTGCTTCGCGCGGCGCACCTGCTCGTTATTCTGCAGCGCAATGCTGGTGAGTTGCAGGGGCGAGACGATCAGGCGATCCAGATTGGCCAATCCGGACAAAGCAGCGTAGATCTGCTCGGCCGGAACCCGGCTTTCCGGAAGCTGGATTTGCTGTTCGTTGAGCACGTACTGGTTGACATACAGCAGCGGTACAGAAAAGCCTAAGGGCAAAACATGTTTCCCGGCAAACCAACGCTCATACTCGTTAAGGAAAAGGAAATCATCCAGTTCGGCTGACTGCAACAACAACTCCAGATCAGCGGCAAGAGCGTCCGTTTGGGCGCTGGGCTGCTCAAGGGGAAACACGTTTGGCATCGTTTTTGCCGCCCCGGCCTGGACCAGGCGATCCGTGTAGTCTGCTTGAGGCATGCGCTTGATGTCAAGCGACAAGTCGGGATAATCGCTTGTAAAGCGTTCCTTTGCCGCATAAAGATAGGCAAATTGCTGATCGGCTTCGTTATCCGGCAGCCAGATTGTGAGTTGGTCTGGTTGGATCGCTTCGCTGTCGATTCGTTCGACAGGCTTGAAGACAGTCTGCAGCAGGACCAATGCGGTCACGCCGGCTGTCAGCAATACAGCCGCCGCAACACTGACCAGCAATCGACGTTTGCGCCGCCGGGCCAGTTCATCCTCTGGTGTCGCAACCAGAAACTTGCCTGTCAGCGCCTTGCGAAAGGCAGCAACATCCTGAAACCGGACAGAGCTGTTCAGGGCCATGGCCCGCAGGATGGCACGGCTGATCGGTTCGGGTACCACAACATTTGCTTCAGAGGGACGAACCAGCTCATCTTTAACCAGACGGTCGACCGATTCTTCGGGCACAACACCGGTAACCATGCGATACAAGGTGGCGCCAAGCGCATAAATGTCCGTATATGGACCTTGCCGGCTTTTGCTGCGGTATTGTTCAGGCGGCGCATACCCAGGCTTTAGAATCACCGACAGGGTTTCTTCTTTTTCGCCCTGAGCCAGGCGCGCCGCACCGAAATCGATCAGTTTGACCCGCTTATCGGAGGTGATAAATATATTGTCAGGGCTGATATCCCGGTGGATGATGCCTTCCTTGTGGATGACGTTGAGCGCGTCGCAAACGGGCAAAATCAGGCTGATCGCGACATCGACGGGAAGCTTGTCGCCAGAGTTAGCCAAGGTGCTCTTCAAGGTCTGCCCGTCAAGGAACTCCATGACGATGTATGCGGTACGGTTGGCTTCAAAATAATCGATGACACTCAAAATATGGGGTTGGTCGTTGAACTTGGCCATATTCCGCGCTTCTGCCAAAAAACGACCCAAAGCAGCTTCATACTGTGTGCGGCGGTCACCCGAATAAATGATCACATCTTCGGTTTCCGGCGATCGGCTAACCAACCCGCTGGGGAAAAACTCCTTGACAGCGACTTGCACGTCCAGTTTCGTATCCCAGGCCCGGTACGTGATGCCAAAGCCGCCAAAACCAATGCTGTTCCCGATCATGTAGCGCTCCGCCAGCAAGGTGCGCGGAACCAAGTGGGATAGTTCGCGCGGTGCGGATCCTTCGATCCAGCCGCAATGCAGGCAGACTTCAAACCCGCGCATATCCTGCATACAATTCATACAGCGCTGCTTTACATCCATGGTCTCTCTCCCTCTACATCCTATTAGGCAAGCCGGAACATGTTTTCGGCAGATCCCAGGTAGATCACCGTATCGCGGGGGAACGACACCGTGCTGTTAGGCAGTAAGCGGCGGCCATCCTGGGTAAAGGTGCCGTACTTGGAGTAATCCCGGACACTATAGCGTCCTGACGCCTTATGGTAGCGTACCGAGCAGTGACGGCGGCTGATCCGGGGACAGGTCTGGTCGAACAAGACCTGGCAGCGCTGCACATCGCGGCCAAAGACGATCTCCTGATCCGGACCTACCGCAAAAACAGCATCTTGGAACATACCCGTCAAGCCGATGACCTGTCCGCTCGCTTTTGACTGCGTCTCATCGACAACGTTCTTTGCCACGTCAACACCATTTTGCTTGTGGGCAAGCGTCAGTATCGTATGAACAACCAGGGCAACAAACAGCAAACAGCTGCCGAGGATCAGCAAATCGAGGATCATGTGGCCGCCCAGGAAAGACCTGATGGTGACAGTGAACAGAACCAGCAACAGGCCGCTGGCCAGGGCGATCGCATGGGCCATTTTGGGATAGCTGCGTATCAAGGCCAGCATCGTGATCTGGTTGAGTGTCAACAGCCCGATC
>JAAZFW010000072.1 GCA_012511525.1 Clostridiaceae bacterium | reverse complement strand
GTGCACAGGTTGCCGGTTGTCAGGCGTCCGCCGGCATCCAGAACTGCCTGGTTCATCCTGGCGGCGGCAGCCGCCCGGAGGTGTTCCGGCAGGATGCCCAAGCGCAGCGCAAAGGCCTGGCAGGCCTGAGAGCCCGTGGCCATGGTGCCGTCCTCGCGCAGCCACGCCGCCAGCATGGCCTGCCGTGTCGCTTCGGCCCGCCTTTCATGGTCGCGTGCGTCTGCCTCCTTGCCCAGTGCCCGGGCAAACTCAGCCAGCATCCGATCGTTCAGGAAATGGTACCCCGTCGACATGTACACGCCAGGTGTGACTCCGGAGCGCGGCGAATCGCCCTCGCAGCTGTCCTGCGGACCGGCCCAGTCGCCGTAATGCGAGTAGGTGACCAGGCCGTTTCGGGTCTGGCGGGCCAGGCAGTCGTTCCAGGCTGCCAGGGCCGGGTAGGCCTCCTCGAGCAGCGCGCGGTCCCCGTAATGCAGATAGCTCATCCGGGCGGCGACCAGAAACGAGCTGCAGACGGGATCCGCCGGCCGGTGCCCGTAGACGAACGGCGCCGTGCAGCCGATGGCTCCGTCTTCCTGTTCGTCGACAATGTCCCGGACGATCTTGGGGAACAGGCGGCCGGCGTCGAAGTTGTAGGGCAGCTCCTCGAAACGCACCGTCGCGTCGTTGAGCCAGCCCATGCGCTCGTCGCGTTGAGGGCAGTCGGTGGCAATGCCATGGAGGTTGTCGCGCTCGGTCATGACGACCATCTGCTGCAGCTGGTTGACGATCGGGCTGCCACAGCGAAAAGTGCTGGTGCTGTCGATCGCGGTATGAAGCAGCAGGCCGGACAGGAAATCCCGGTCAGGCGCAAAGGGGAGGCCGGAGACCTTGACGTAACGGAATCCATGGTATGTAAAGGACGGACTCCAGGTGACCGTGTGTTCCGATGTCGGACCTGTGATAAAACAATCCTCCGCCCGGGCCCCCCTGAGCGGTGCCCGGTACAGGTCGCCTGTTTCGTCAAGCTCCTCGGCGTGGCTCAGGCGGATCGCCAGCCCCTCCGGTAAACCCGACGGCAAGCGGATCTCGCAGACGCCCGCGATGTTTTGGCCCAGGTCGAAAACCGTGCCGTCCGCGACGTCATGGACGGCGATCGGGTCATAGGTTTGCCGGACCCGGATCGGTTCGAGTTCCTGGGGGCACATCCTGACCGTCTCACCGGGCGCTGCCACGATCCGGCAGGATTCGGCGGGCCGCGGGGCGTCCGCCAGGCGGGCATCGTAGGTCTCGCCGTCGAAAAGGTGGCTCGAGACGACCGGGCCGCGGCGGCACTGCCAGTCCGGACCGGTCTGGATGCGCCGGACCGTGCCGTCGGTAAACCCGATATCCAGGATGGCCGTGAGTTGGGGAATACCAAAAAAGGGAACGGTTTTGCTATGCAGATAAGGCCCCAGGTTGCGTCGCCAGCCCTGGGCTACGGTGATCTCGAGCCGGTTGCTGCCATCTGAGAGCAACCGGTCCAAGTCGCCGTGCACCGTGTAATAACAGCGCTTGTGGTAGGCGGAAAAAGCCGGGGACAGCCGGTCCTGCGAGGCCACGGGCGCCTGGTTGATCCGGATCTGTTGGTACCCGATGCCGCAGCAGTAAAGGACACCCCAGACCGGCTTGCTTCCGGCAAGGTCAAAATCGAAAGAAAAGACGATGGCCGCATCGCTGTAGTCGTCCTGCGGCGCGATCCAGAGGGCCTTCCAAGGCTCAAACAATCCGGTTATAAACGACCAGCCCGCGCGCCGGCCTGGTTGGCCGGCCGCGTCGCGCAGCTGGATAAAAACGTCGTAACGCGTTCCGGAACGAAGCGGCGGACCCGCGTAAGCCAGGCTTGGTTCAGAAGATGATATCCATCCGCTGTCCCAATCGCAGGTGTCTTCGCCGTGCCATAGTTCCAGGCGGCAAGCCGTCTGAGCATCCGTACGGCTGCCCGCGAGTGTCCATGAAAACCGGGGTCTGGCGCTGCCGACGACCATATCCTCGTGGTGACGCCCGCTGTCGATCCGCAGTGCTGTGGGAACGATGCCTGCCATGGTGAACCTCCCTGGATCATAACCGGTGAACCGGTTGGAACATGCGGTAAAACGATGTGATGTCCTTTGCTTTTGCTGCTGTAATCAGTGTATCACGTCAATCTGGTTTTGTATGGTGGGTCACGTGCAGCATACCGGGACTGTTATAATGAAGGCAAGGAAAACCGTGACAGGGGCGACAGGCATGGATTACGATCACAAGGGCAGAATCGGGCTGGCCCTGGGCGGGGGCGGCGCCAAGGGGTCTTACCAGCTGGGCGCCTGGCAGGCGTTCCGCGAGGAGGGCATCCGCTTTTCGGCGATCGCCGGCACCTCGATCGGCTCGGTCAACGGGGCTTTCATGGCCTTAGACGACTACGACGGGGCCTGCGAGATGTGGGAAAATCTGCGCATGGACCAGTGTTTGGCGTTTTTGGAAAACCGTACGGTCAAGTCGACCGACTTGATCAGCCTGAAAAACGCGCAGCTGGTCCTGCGCGAATTGATAGCCCAGCGCGGACTGAACACCGCGCCGCTGCGCGAGCTGCTCGGCCGTTATATCCGCGAAGAGGACGTGCGAAAAAGCCCGATCCGCTATGGCCTGATGACCGCGTTGTTTCCCAACCTGAATGCCGCGCCGCGCTGGATCGGGGACATTCCGTCCGGCCGGCTGATCGACTACATCATGGCCAGCGCTGGCTTTCCGGGCCTGCAGAGAGTCGAGATCGACGGTCAGCGTTTCCTGGACGGCGGGTTTGCCGACAACGTGCCGGTCTCCATGCTCCACGACCAGGGCTACAGCCGGATTGTCGCGGTCGACCTCGGCCGGCACGCCAGGCTGGAGAGCCCGCTGCTGGACAATGTGAGCATCACATACATCCACAGCCGGACGGATCTCGGCGGGACCTTCGACACGACCCCGGCGATCCTGGCCCGCAATCGGCGGCTTGGCTATCTCGACACACGCAAGGCCTTCGGCCACCTGGCCGGCGAGCATTTTGCCTTCTGGCCCGACAGCTGGCAGACGCTGGTTGCCCGCTTCGGCACAGACAACTGCCGGGGCTTCGAGCAAGCCGCGATGGCCTATGACCTCGACCGCGGCACAGTCTATACCGCGGAGCAGTTCCTGGACGCGATCCGGGAGCAGCGCAAGGCGGCCCAGCTGGCGTACACCAGCCGGCGCCAGGCACTCAAGATCGAACACAAGATTGCCGCGATCCGGTCCGGCCAGCTCAAGGTGCTAAGGCTCCTGCCGTCGCTGAAATTGGCCTTCCTGCTCGAAGTCACGGCCAAGGCCCGCCAAAGCGGCAGCAAACTGAGCGCACCGGCGCACCTGTTCCCGAACCTGAACCTGGCTGTTCAGGCGCTCTGCGCGCTGGACGGCACCGTAGACGGCCATTTGCTGTATAATGGAACCCAACACGATCCAGACCAGGAGAGGATACCATGAACCCGAAGACGTTTTGTATCCCGTATGATCACGACTGCCTGACCCTATCGCTGGATCCGGCCCGGATCAGGGCCGTCCTGGAACCGGCGCCCGTTGAAACAGAGGCAGGGAAATCCGAGCAGGAACAGGTCTTGGACGCCTTGGCGCATCCGATCGCGTCGCCGCTGCTCAGCGACCTGGCCCGCTCGGCACGCCGTGTCCTGATCCTGACCAGCGACCACACCCGCCCGGTGCCCAGCGCGATCACGCTGCCGCTGCTGCTGGCGGAAATCCGACGCCACAACCCGGACGCGGCGATTAAGATCCTGGTAGGAACCGGGTTCCATCGCCTGACGACACCGGACGAGATGGAGGCCAAGTTCGGCGCGAACCTGGTGCGTCAGGAAGATTTTATCGTTCACGACAGCCGGGATAAGCAGCACATGGTCTTCAAGGGGACCTTGCCTTCGGGCGGCGCCCTCTGGCTGAACGACCTGGTCGACTGGGCCGACCTGCTGGTCGCGGAAGGCTTCATCGAGCCGCATTTCTTCGCCGGTTTTTCAGGCGGCCGCAAGAGCGTCCTGCCGGGGATTGCGGCCGCGGAGACCGTTCTGGCCAACCACTGCGCCGAATTCATCGCCAGCGACCGGGCGCGCACCGGCATCCTGGACGGCAACCCGCTGCACCAGGACATGCTGTTCGCCGCGAAGCAGGCCAAGCTGGCCTTTATCCTCAACGTCGCGCTCGACGCCGAAAAGAAAATCATCGGCGCGTTCGCCGGCCATCCCGACCAGGCTCACCGCGCCGGTTGCGACTGGGTCGGACGCCGCGCCGAAGTCCGGCGCCAGGAGGCGGACATCGTGATCACCTCCAACGGCGGCTACCCCCTCGACCAGAACATCTACCAGGCGGTCAAGGGCATGACCGCGGGCGAAGCCTGCGTGCGCCCGGGCGGCGTGATCGTCATGGTGGCGGCCTGCGCCGACGGCCATGGCGGCGAGGCCTTCTACCACTGGTTCGCCAATGCCGCCTCGCCGGCCGACGTGACGCGCAAGATCCTGGCGATCGACCGCCAGAACACGCTGCCGGACCAGTGGGAGGCCCAGATCCTGGCCCGGATCCTCGAGCATTGCACGGTGATCCTGGTCACGGACCGCTGCGATCCGCAACTGGTGCGCGCCATGCACCTGGAACAGGCCGACACCCTGGAGCAAGCCCTGGCCATGGCCCGGCAGAAGGCCGGTGAAGATGCCGGCCTGGTCGTTATCCCCGACGGCGTGGCCGTGATCGTGAAACCCTGATAACCTGCCATTCCGACAGAAGAACAAGCGAGGTATTTTATGCTGACCGATTCAGAACGTGTGACGCGCCTGCAGGCGCCGACCGGTTATCCGGTGGCCGCTGTCCTGGACACCGACACCTACAACGAAGTCGACGACCAGTTTGCCCTGGCCTATGCCCTCCTGTCCCCGCGGATCGACCTCAAGGCCGTGCTGGCCGCGCCGTACTACAACAACCGCTCGGACAGCCCGGCCGACGGCATGGAAAAAAACTACCAGGAGATCTTGAAAATCCTGGATCTTCTCAAGCGGCCGGTCGACGGCATGGCCTGGCGGGGATCGCCAAACTACCTGCCGGCGCCGAAAACCCCGGTCG
>JAAZFW010000535.1 GCA_012511525.1 Clostridiaceae bacterium | reverse complement strand
TATCATGATTTAAGTCACAGCGTGTCAACGGAGGTGCCAAGATGCATATTCAACTTATGAGGCAGGCTCGCCGCCGCAGCGGCTTTACCTTGATCGAGCTGATCGTCGTTATCGCGATTTTAGGTATTCTGGCCGGCATCCTGATCCCGACCGCCGGAAGCCTGATCCGCAAGGCCAACGAGCAGGCGGATATCGCGCACGCCCGGTTGCTCCTGCTCACGACGACGATCGCCTTCGGCTCCGACAAACTGGGAAACGGCACTTACACCGCCATTAATGAGGGGGACTCCCCGTTGCCGTATCGCGAACTGCTGGGGCCCGCCTGGCCGCGTTCACGTATCGGCGGCGGATATTTCACCGTAGAGGTCGACTTCGCACTGGGGCCTGCCGACGCCATCCGGATCATCCGCGAGGTGGGCGGCACACCGCAAATCTACAATCCAGGCGAAGCCAAATTCCAGTAACCCTACCCGTTCTTCCCCGCCCGGCCAAACACATTCCGGTTGACAGCCGGCACGGTGCGTGGCATTATTTCGTTAGCGCGCTATCAAGCTAAAGCACGCTAGAAACACGGAGGAACACGACAGCATGAAAAAAGGACTTGTTATTATCCTGATCGCCCTGATGGTCCTGTCCCTGGTCTCCTGTGCCGCGGACAACCAAGGTGAACAAACCGAGCAATTCACGCTTAAAGTCGGTTTTGACGCGGAATACCCGCCGTTCGGCTACATCGACGACGCCGGTGCTTACGACGGGTTCGACCTGGCCCTGGCCGAGGAAGCCTGCGAACGCCTGGGCTGGAAAATGGAAAAGGTCGCCATCGCCTGGGACTCCAAGGATGCCGAGCTGCAGTCCGGCAACATCAACTGCATCTGGAACGGCTTCACGATCAACGGGCGCGAAGACGACTACACCTGGACCGTCGGCTACTACGACAACTCCATCGTGATGGTCGTACGTGCCGACAGCGGCATCAAGACGCTTGCCGACCTGGCCGGCAAGACCGTCATCACCCAGGCCGGATCATCTGCCTTGACCGCCCTGGAAGGCGACAGCAAAGACCTGACCGCGACTTTCGCCAAGCTGCTGGAGACCGCCGACTACAACAGCGCCTATATGGAGCTTGACGCCGGCGCCGTCGACGCCATCGCGGTCGATGTCGGCGTGGCCAACTACTATATGGCCAGCAAATCCGGCAGCTACGCCATCCTCGACGAGGCGATCGCCTCCGAGCAGTACGGCGTCGGCTTTTTGAAGGGCAACACCGAGACGATGTACCTCGTTCAGGGCGTCCTGCTGGAAATGGCCGCAGACGGCACCATGGAAGCCATCGCCGCCGACTACACCGAGATGGGCCTGGTGGTGGAAAGCCTGGTCTATCCGAAGGCGTTCGACTGATCGATCGCACCTTTACCGCAGCAGAGGGCGGGCTCTGGCCCGCCCTTTGATTTTGAACCGCGAGGTGGCCGGATGAGCCTGGAAACGATCATCATTCAGCTGGCCGTCGGCCTGCTTAAGTCCATCGCGATCTTCGCCCTGACCCTGATCGGCTCGCTGCCGCTGGGTCTTTTCGTCGCTTTCGGCCGCATGTCCAAGTGGGCACCCCTGAAAGGGCTCGCCCCGGCAGGCAGCGGACGCTTGCGCAAGGGCCTGGCCGGATTCCGCCCGCTGCAAACGCTCGTCAAGCTCTACATTTCCCTGATGCGCGGCACGCCCCTGATGCTGCAGCTGATGGTCGTCTACTTCGGGCCTTACTACTTGTTCAAGATCCCGATCGGCCAAAACTACCGGTTTACCGCCGTGATCATCGGCTTCGTGCTCAATTATGCCGCCTATTTCGCGGAGATCTACCGATCCGGTATCGAGTCGATGCCGGTCGGCCAGTACGAGGCAGCGTCCGTGCTCGGCTACTCCCGTCCGCAGACGTTTTTCAAGATCATCCTGCCGCAGGTGATCAAGCGCATCCTGCCCTCCATCACCAACGAGGTGATCACGCTGGTCAAGGACACCTCGCTTGCCTTCGCCATCTCCTATTCCGAAATGTTCACCCTGGCCCGCAAGATCTCCTCTTCCCAGTCGACGCTGGTGCCCTTCGTCGTGGCCGGCATCTTCTATTATCTTTTTAACCTGATTATGGCCTATGTCATGGAACGGGCCGAAAAGAGCCTTGGCTATTTCAGGTAGTTTCCAGGCGAACCGAGGTGTCAGATGAACGTTTTGGAACTCACGAACATCCGTAAAAGCTTTGGCAGCCTGGAGGTCTTGCGCGGCATCACCGTCACGGTCGCCAAGGGGGAGGTCGTTGCGATCATCGGGCCCTCCGGTTCGGGGAAATCGACCCTGCTGCGCTGCGCGACCTTGCTGGAAACGGTCGACGAAGGCGAGATCAACTACCTGGGCGACTACGTCGTCCGGACCAGTCCGGAAGGCCGTGTCCAATACAGCTCGCCCGCCGATTTGAAACGCATTCGCCGTTATTTCGGACTTGTGTTCCAGAATTTCAACCTGTTTCCTCATTATTCCGTGATCAAGAATGTTATCGATCCCCTGATCCATGTCCAGAAACGCGACAAAGAGGAGGCATACGCGGACGCCCGTGCTCTGCTTTCTAAAATGGGTCTGGCAGACAAGGCCGACAGCTACCCGTACCAGCTCTCCGGCGGCCAGCAGCAGCGGGTCTCGATCGTGCGCGCCCTGGCCATGAAGCCGGAGGTCCTGTTTTTCGACGAACCGACCTCGGCTTTGGATCCGGAACTGACCGGCGAGGTCCTCAAGGTGATCCGCAGCCTGACCGAGGAGCACATGACGATGGTCATCGTGACCCACGAAATGCAGTTTGCCCAGCATGTCGCCGACAAGGTCTATTTCATGGATGACGGCCTCGTGGTCGAACAGGGGACGCCTGACGAGGTTTTCGGCAAGCCCCAGGAAGAGCGGACCCGGCGCTTCCTGGAGCGCTATGCCCCGACCGCGCCATGACCTTGCGTGTGGTTCGCGCGGACCCGGCCGGCAACATCACGCTGCTGGTGCTCGACCCGGTCGCGCCGGCCGACCGTCCGGGTGTCGCCCGGCGGCTGCTGGCCATACCGGATCTGGCCGCGGAGCAAGTCGGTTTCATCCTGCCGCCAAGCCAGGGAGGCGTTCTGCGCCTGGCCATGATGGGCGGTGAATTCTGCGGCAACGCCCTGCGCAGTGCCGGCGCCTGGTTCGCCCTGCAGAACAATCTGCGCGCTGAAACCGTTTTCCCCGTGGAAGTTGCCGGCAGCAACGGCCTCTTCCAGGTCACGACCGATCTCGCGCACGGGGCAGCCTGGGCAGAAATGCCTTTGCCGGAACAGATCGATGAGAATTTCCCGCTGTCTGACCGCACGTTTTGCCCGCAGGCGGTTGTCGTCCGTTTTCCCGGTATCGCGCATGCCCTGCTGCCCGGATGCCGGCCTGACAAGCTGCCTCCCGAGCGCGTCGCGAGCCAGCTTTGCCGCGTGCTCCAGTCTGCTGCCGTCGGTGTGCTTTACCTGGATGTGCCCAGGCGCCAGCTGCAGCCGGTCGTCTATGTGCGCGCCACCGACACGCTCGTCTTTGAGAACAGCTGCGCCTCAGGCAGCGCCGCGGTCGCCGCCTGGCTCTGCCGGTCGCGGCCGGACGGCCTGTGCACCTATGACATCCGCCAGCCGGGCGGAACCATCTCCGCGCAGGTCCGGCGCCAGGACGGGAAGATCACATCGCTTGTGGTCGGCGGCCACATCGCGCTGGAGCCGGTCCAGACGCTCTCGCTGTCATAAATCAGGTCGCATGTCCGCAACCCGGTAGAGTCCGCTGTACGGATGGTCAGGTCCGGGCGGCGCCAGCTGTTCCAGTTCGCCGGACGCAACCATCGCCTGCATGCGCAGATACAGCCAGGCGTCACCGACGCCCGGCAGGGCACGCAGGGCTCTGCCGATCAGCTGGGCCGCGCGAAACGCCATCCCGGGAGCTTCGCGGCGCAGGATGAAGTCATAGAAATCTAAAGGCACGCTCACCACGCGCCCGTTGACCACGGCGCGCAGCGGCGCGTTTTCCCCAACCAGCCGCTGCCAGTCCCTCTCGCCCGCCCCGATCGTTTCCCCGGGTACCGGCTGCTCCAGACGGACCAGTCTGGCAAACTGTTCCGGCGCGATTTCGCCGGTGCAGAGAAACGGTTCCGGCACAAAAACAGCCCGGAGCGGAGTCCGGGCCGCAGATAGCAAATGGCAGACAAACAAAAATCCGCAGCGTTCAGCCGGGTCACTCGGGCTAAGCCAGATCCGAACCGGTTCCCCGCTGGTTTGACACGCGCCGAGATGCGCCAGTGTCCTGCGATTGGTATCGGCCAAGCCGGATACGATTTCATCCGCGCCGGGAAAAGGCGAAAACAGGCGGCGCAGCACTGCCACCCTGCCCGGATCCGGATCATCGAGGGGCCCGATGTCCAGCGCCAGCGTCAGGGGGCAGATCGTTCCCGGCTGCTGCGCCAGCGAGCGTGCCGCTGCCTTGAAGGCTCCGGCCGCGCTTTCTCCAAACAGAAGATCGATCATGGACGTTCCGTCCGTTCAGCCTGGCTTGCAGACATCGACCCAACCGGACGACCGGGCATGCCGCTCAAGTTCCGGCAATCTCAGTTCGATGGCACTGCTCGCGCTGCCGCAGGCGGGGAAAACTGTCGCGAAGCGCCTTAGCGAAACATCCAGGTAAACGGCCGCCTCCGCCGCGACGGCAAACGGACAGACACCGCCCGCCGGATGGCCCGTGCGCGGTTCGGTCTCCTCGCGCGACAGCATCCTGGGCTTGACGGCAAACTGCTCCTTGAATTTCCGGTTGTCGACCCGGACATCACCGGCCGCGACGACCAGGATCACCTTATCGCCGGCGTCGAAGGCCAGTGTTTTGGCGATCCGGCCCTGTTCGCAGCCCAGCGCGCACGCCGCCAGCGCGACGGTTGCGATCGAGTCGGAGCAGTTTATGATCCGATCTTCCATACCCAGGCTTTGAAAATAGTCTCTGACACGTTCCGCTGACACGATTTTTCGTCCTCCGCCCTGTTCATGTTGTGTCTATCTTGCCACAAAAGGCCGTTCTTGTCAGCCGGATCCAAAATAACCCGACTGCCCGACGATATCGGCCCCGTCGATAAACGCCCGGGTCGCCTCGGCCGCGGTCTGTCCGCTAACGTTAAGCCAGGCCTGGACGGCATGGAATCCGACGGCGTACCCGCCGCAATAAGGGATGCCCGTCACCTTGTCCGATTGGATCATCGGGTGATCGCCATACATGTAGGGACGCACCGCCATGAATCCTGCGGTATCCAGATGGGCACCGATCACATCGCGTGCCAGGGCCAGATCCTCCCCGGAGGCGCCCGTCACCCAGGTGCCAAGCGAATCGGCGCCGTAGAGCGATGTAGCCAGACTGTCGGCGAGACCTTCAATCGCCAGGTACTGGCGCAGCGTCACGTCCATAAAATGCCAGGTCAAATTGTTAAAGAGGATGTTGTGGTGGCATTCATGTGCGACACAGGCGGGGATTTTTGCCAGATTTGCCGCATCGGGCGCCACGATGATCAGGATAAAGCCTGGCAGCGAACCGATACCTGTATACCCTCCGTTTAGCGATTGTTGTTCTGGGTCGCCGAGCAGGATGCCAAGCTTCAGCGAATCCGGCACCTGAAGTCCCGCGTCACGGCAGGCTTTGCCGGTACGGGCGCATGCGGTTCCGGCGCTCGTCCAGACATCCGCCCGGGACAGTCGATCCAGCATCTGCAAGGCCTCCTCATCCCGGCCTGACAAGGCCAGGCAGCCCAGGGCCTTGGGACTCATCGGCAGCTGTGTCATCGCGAACAGCGGCGCGAACGGATCCAGCATCTGGCGTATAAAATAAGCATCGCGCTTATTCTCTGGCTGGCGCAGCATGGTCCGGTAGCATGCGTTTGTGTCCAAAACATCAATCTTCATCTTTGCGTTCTCCCTTCTAACGGCCAGGCCGTTTGCCCTGACCCGATTATCAGGGATAACGCAACGTCAATGTCAACAGGGCCAGCGGATGGCCGCAGGATTGGTTTCGCCATCGACCGAAACGGCGCGCAGCGCTTCCAGCATCCGGGAGCAATGGCCGGCTGCACGAGGTTCAAGCAACACCCAGGGCGCGTCGGCGCCGAGTTCGTCATAAGCCAGGGCCAGCGCACCATACAGTGCCAGCCCGATGCTGTGCCGCGGCGAGTGGATCGAAGCGGCGCATTGCCCGATCGCCCGGGCGGCCGCCTGCGCGGCAGGATCCGCCGCATTCTCGCGCGCGGCCGCGTGGCAGGCCAGGATAGCCGTCTTGGCCGGACCCAGCTTGACGCGGCCGGCCAGCCAGTCGCGGGCCAAGGCCAGCGATAGCTGCGGGCGCGGATCTTCCGGGACAACGCGCCGTATCCAGACCGGCAGCAGCTCGCGCTCGGCGAAATCGAGCGCCCAGTTCGCCAGCGTCGTTTTGCTCTGGCCCTCGATCTGGCGCTTCAGCGC
>JAAZFW010000534.1 GCA_012511525.1 Clostridiaceae bacterium | reverse complement strand
TGCACGACGAGATTCGCCGTCGGCTGAAGCAGGCCCGTCAGTGCCTGAACGACCCGGCCTGCACGGTACAGGAACGCCGTGCCATCCTGGGTAAGCTCTTGTTTGGCCTGCACGGCATGGTCTTCAAAGAAGAGCTGATCCTCCTGCCGGAGGCTTCGGCCGTGCTGGAACCGGCGGAATGGGACGAGATGCTGCGCCAGTGCACCCCTGATTTGTTTCCCTACATCGACAATCCGCCGCAAAGCGTTGTGGCGGATGAACCGCTCGCCTCGGAGGAGGTCGTGCTGCAGACCGCAACCGGCAGCCTGACCGCCGCCCAGATCGAGCAGATCTTCGCCGCGCTGCCGGTCGATATGACCCTGGTTGACGGCCAGGACCGGGTGCGTTTTTTCTCGCGGCCCAAAGAACGGATCTTCCCCCGCTCGCCGGCAATCATCGGCCGCCAGGTGGCCCATTGCCATCCGCCCCAAAGTGTCGACAAGGTGCTGGCGATCATCGAAGCTTTCCGCCAGGGCCGTGAAAACCAGGCGACATTTTGGATCCGGCATCGCGGGCGGTTCATCTTGATCCAGTACTTTGCCCTGCGCCGGCGAGACGGCACGTACCTGGGCACGCTGGAGGTCAGCCAGGATATCACGGGACTGCGCCAGCTGGAAGGCGAACGGCGTTTGCTCGCCTGGCAGGATGAAGAAACAAACACCAAGGAGGTGCAACATGAACATACCTGAACTGGTCAAGGTCAGGCAGACTTTTGCGGCCGATCGCCTTGAAGACATCGAAAAAACCGTGGGCTTGGAGATCGAACGCGTCGCGGCGCCGATCCGGCCGGGCGACCGGATCGCGATCACGGCCGGCAGCCGCGGCATCGCCAACCTGGCCCGGATCGTGCGCGCGGTGGTGGAAGAGCTGAAAAGCCGCGGCGCTGAACCGTTTATCGTGCCGGCCATGGGCAGCCATGGCGGTGCGACCGCCCAGGGCCAGGCTGATCTGCTGGCCGGATACGGCATCACGGAAGCGGCGGTCGGCGCGCCGGTGCGTTCGTCGATGGAGGTTGTCGAACTGCCGAGGGGCGAGCTCGAACATCCCGTTTACCAGGATCGGCTGGCCCATGAGGCGGACGGCATCGTCGTGCTCAACCGGGTCAAGGTGCATACCGATTTCCACGGCGACACGGAAAGCGGGCTGCTCAAGATGTGCGTCATCGGGTTGGGCAAGCACCGCCAGGCCCTGGCTATGCACCGCTACGGCGTCCATGGCATCCGGGACCTGCTGCCGCCGGCCGCCGAGCAGATCATCCGCCACAGCAAGATCCTGTTCGGTCTGGGCATCGTCGAGAACGCCTACGACGAAACCGCCGTGATTCAGGCGATCCGCCCTGAGGAGATGCGCCGCGAGGAGATGAAGCTGCTTGAGATCTGCCGGCGCAATATGCCGCGTCTGCCCTGCGACGCGCTCGACCTCTTGATCGTCGACCGGATGGGCAAGGACATCAGCGGCAGCGGCATGGATACGAACATCATCGGACGCATGTCGATCCGCGGCGAGATGGAGCCCGAGCGGCCGCGCGTGCGCACGCTGGTGGTGACCGACCTGACCGATGCCAGCCATGGCAATGCCGCCGGCATGGGACTGGCTGATTTCATTACCCGCCGGCTCCAGGGCAAGATCGACTTCCAGGCGACCTACGAAAACATCCTGACCAGCACGTTTAACGAGCGGGGCAAGATGCCGATCGTGGCGGATACCGACCGCCAGGCCGTGCAGTACGCGATGCGGACCTGGGGGCCCGTCGCGGCGGAGGACGCCG
>JAAZFW010000533.1 GCA_012511525.1 Clostridiaceae bacterium | reverse complement strand
CCGGGAACCGGGCGCATGCGCTCGGGCAGCCGGCGCACATTCATGTGGTCGTTGGGCGTCTGCGGCCCGGTATAGGTCGCGCCGAGCACGACCGGGCCGTGCAGGAAGGCGTTGGGCCCGTTCTTTTCTTTGTCCAGGGCGTGCATCCAGAGCTTTTGGGGCACGGTTAGCTCGATGCAATCGCCGTCCTGCCATCGCCGCGTCAGTGCCAGATAGCCCCTGACCTCAAACGCGTCCGCTATTTGGCCGTTGACGTGTAAACCCATTGGTCCGGCCAGCCAGGCCGGCCGGCGGAAATAGAGCGTGAAGCGGTCCGGCGACGACAAGGTCAGCTGGAATTTCACCGTATCGTCCAGCGGGAAGTTTGTTTCCTGGCGGATGCGGGCGGTTTGGCCCGACTGGGTCCAACTGGCCTCGGATGGCGCGAACTGGCAGATGGCAAGCCCGCTGTCGTCCTGGTAGTAGAGCTGCCGGACCATGTCCAGGACCAGCAGCGGCCGGGTGCCGGTGCAGCAGGTCCAGTTATCCTGGCGGTTGACCTTACTCGCGCCGTACATGTTGTAGTCCGAATAATAAATAACCTTGCCCTCCGGCGTCATCGGGATCGTCGCGAGGACGGCGTTGTAGATCAGGGATTCGACCCAGTCGCTGTATTTGGCCTCGCCGTCGATCTCGGTCAGATGACGGCAGAGCCGGAAGGCCGCGTAGCTGTCGCACTGGGTTTCAAAGCTATCATGGCTCGTGCGCAGGGCGTTGACAATCCGGTCCTTGGGCATCAGGTGCTCGAATTCCGGCCCGTAGCCGCCGGTCGCCATCACCTGCGTGTCGATCATGAAACGGTAAAAGGCCTTGAGCGCCTTAAGGAAAAACGGATCCTGGCTGTGGCGGTAGGCCGCCGCGCAGCTGTTGAAGGCGTTGACATGGCTGTAGGCATGGCAAAAGTCCGAGTAGAGACCGGCCTCAGGCTTGCGCGCGAAAGGGTCGCGCCCCTCGGCAAACAGCGCCCAGTAGTCGCGGTAAAGCCAGGTTTCGGCTTCCTCAGCCGCTTCCGGCAGATCGAAAATCCGGGACGCGTTGAACAGCGCTTCAGGTATGGTGTACCACTCGGTGCTGTTGTCGCCGAACGCCCGGGTCCGGTCGAGCGTTTCCCGGGCGAACCGAACCAGGCGCACGACCCGGTCACGGGTCGGCACCTGGGCATACACCTGCAGGTCGCAGTGCGCCTGGACCAGCTTTTCGAAGGCATCATGCGAGCGGCACCCCAGCAGCGCTTTCGGCGTGCCCTCCAGATGGTCGTGGCAGAGCCAGAACGTGTCGATCAGGTCGATCGCCTTGGCCTTGTCCTGTTCGTTGCCGGTCAGGGCATAAAGGCGGGCATAGGCGGACACCCACTGGCCCAGCGTGCCCATGCCGCGGGAGTGGGCATACCAGCCGGTCCAGGCCTGACCCGGCGCCGGAAGGCCTGCGTCCAGGCGCATGTAGTGCAGGATGTCGTCGTTGGACAAACCGCGGTAAAAGGCGGCCATTTCGTCCAGCTTGTCCTTGAGCATGCCTTGTCCCAGCTTCACCTGGTCAAAATCGAGTGCGCGCATGGGAAACCTCCTGCGGATGTCACATAACATCCTACGATGGACATTTTAACACGCTTCGCGTCGGTAAGCCAGGGGCCTGACCGCATCACGCCGGTTGCCGTTTTGGTATAATAGCTCAAAACAACGCGACAGGAGACCCCTTATGCAGGTTGGATTGGGAATCGACACAGGCGGAACATACACGGACGGCGTCCTCTTCAATTTTGACGGTCAGGCCGTTTTGCAGACGGCGAAAGCATTGACCCGCAAGGAGGATCTGACGGTCGGTATCGATGAGGTCCTCGACCAGATGGACCAGCCGCTGCTGCGCCAGGCCGCGCTGGTCGCGCTCTCGACCACGCTGGCCACCAACGCCTGCGTGGAGAACAAGGGCGGATACGCCCGATTGGTCCTGATCGGCTGCGACCGGAAGATCGTCGACCGGTATGGCCCCGGCAACGGACTCCCCCCGGCCGACGACATCATCCTGCTGGCCGGAGGGCACGACATGGCCGGGCAGCTCGTAACAGAACCGGATTGGGCGGAGCTGAATCGCCGCGTCGGTCTCCCGTCCGGCCAGGCCGACGCCTACGCCGTCGTCGAGCTCTGGGGCGTGCGCAACACCGCCTGCGAGAGCAAGGCCAGGGATCTGCTGCACGGGTGGACCGGCAAGCCGGTGGTCTGCGGCCACGAGATCAGCGGCACGCTCAACTCGCTGCGCCGGGCGGCCAGCGCCCTGCTCAACGCCCGGCTGCTGCCCCTGATCAACGCCTTTCTCGACGCCGTCCGGCAAAGCCTGGACCGGCGCGGGATCACAGCCCCGCTGGTCATCGTGCGCAGCGACGGGTCATTGATGGCGGAGTCGGTCGCCCGCGACAAGCCGGTGGAAACCCTGCTGAGCGGCCCGGCGGCCAGCGTCGCGGGCGGACTGGCCCTGACAGGCCTGCAAAGCGGCATCGTCATCGACATGGGCGGCACGACCAGCGACATCGCCCTGGTGCGGCAGGGCCGGCCGGTCATGGCCGCGGAAGGCGCCCAGATCGGATCAT
>JAAZFW010000532.1 GCA_012511525.1 Clostridiaceae bacterium | reverse complement strand
CTGCTGGCCGAATGGCGCCATTTCATCCAGCATGTCCATGTCATAACCGGAGGTGACCTATGAACAAGCACCAATTCATGAATCAGCTCCGCCAGGCCCTCTCTCCCCTGGACGGCCCGGCGGTCGCAGAAATCCTGGCCGATTTCGAAGAGCACTTCGCTTCGGGCTGCAGCCGGGGCAAATCCGAGGAAACCATCGCCGCCGAACTCGGCGACCCGCTGGAAATCGGCCGCCAGTACGCGGAAGCCGCGGCGGCCGTTCCGCAGGCGCCGGCCCAGATGCCGGTGCCGCCCCCTGCCGCGCCGCGATCGCCCCGGGTCCGCGAAGGAGCCTTGCTGGGCGTGATTCTGCTCAATTTGTTCATCGGTATCCCGCTCTGGCTGGCCCTGTTCGCGACGCTGGCCGGCTTTTGGGCCGGCGCCGGATCGATCGGTGCCGCCGCCGTCGTCCTGTTTGTCCTGGCGGTCTTCCAGGCGGGCGTGATCAGCCTGATCCTGGTCCTGTTCGCCATCGCCCTGACCGCCCTGACCATCCTTGCTGTCATCCTGATGGTCTTTTTGACCAAATGGCTGTTCAAGGGGCTCATCGCCTGGTTCCGCTGGAACCGCAGCCTGGTTTACGGAGGTGCTGCAGCATGAAAAAAACAGGCCTTATTATCCTGATCGTCGTCTGCCTGGTCATCTTCTTTTCCGCCCTGACCGGCGGCGTTCTGCTGACGCTGCGAACCGTCGGCTGGCAGGCCTTGCTCGACCGGACCCAGCTGCAGGAACGCGTCGACACCCTCCTGGAACGCGCGGAACCTTGGGGCGGATTTCCCTTAACCATCACGCGCCGCGAGATCGACGAAACGCGCCCCCTCGACTGGGATCTCGACCAGGTGCGCCTGATCCAGATCACCGCCGTATCCGACCAGATCATTGTCTCCCCGGTCGACCAGGCCGGATCGGCCCGCCTGAACGGTGTGTACCGCGGCTCCGGCAGGGTTGGTCTGGTCGTCGTCAAGCAAGATGACGTCCTGATCATCCGCGTGGACTACCCGCACTTCGGCATTTCCTTCAGCGATTTAACCTTGCAGGTCGATCTGCCGGCCGGCTACGGCGGCACCGTCAAAGTCACCACCGTGTCCGGTGCGATCGACCTGCCGGCCCAGCGCGGCCAGGACTGGGACGCCCTCGACCTCAAATCGGTTTCCGGCTCGATCCGGGCGGCCAACACGGCGGACGCCGGCGTCACGTTCAGCACGGTATCCGGCCAGGTTGGCCTCAGCGGGCTGAGCGCGCCGGTCACCGGCAAAACGACATCCGGACAACTGGACCTGTCCTATGACCGTGCCGCGCCGACGACGCTGAGCACCGTGTCCGGCGATGTCACGCTGCACCTGCCGCCCTCATCCGTTTTCAAGCTTGATTTTACGACAGTCACAGGCAACTTCAGCCACGAGGGGCTTGACCTGGACGTCACGACGCAGGGCAGCCGCAAGATCAGCGCCCTGTCCGGCCAGGGCGGTCTGGCCTTTGCCGTCAGCACGACCTCAGGCAGTTTGACTTTGTCCGCGAACTGACAGTCCCTAACCGCTGACGCAGACCAGGTCTTTCAGCGATTCGAATCGGGCTTCCTTGATGCCGGGCACCTTCATCAGGTCCTCGATGCAGGCAAAGGGGCCCGATTTTTCGCGGTAGGCGATAATCGCACGCGCGGTGGCCGGCCCGATGCCCGGCAGCGTCTCCAGATCGGCCTGGCCGGCCCGGTTCAGATCGATCAGGCCGTTGTTCTTACCGGACGGTTCCGGATCGCTCCAGGTGCCTTGCTCGACCTCCTGGCGGGTCGGCACGCGGACAAATTGGTGCTTGTCCAGCGGCGCGGCCAGGTTGACGGCGTCTGAGGCCGCGCTGTCGCTGAGCCCGCCGGCCATGTCGACGAGTTGGTAAAGGCACGTTCCCGGCTCGACCTGATAAATCCCGGGACGGGCCACCGCACCGACCAGATAGACCGGATAAAGTTCCTTCCCGGCTTTTGCCGTCTCGGTTGTCGTCCGGGATTCGGTCGGCAGCTGGCCAGCTGGAACGATCGGTATCGCCTGGTCATTCGGCCGCTCGATCAGTGCCAGGACAGCCAGCACGAGGCTGCAAAGCAAAAGGCCGGCCATCCAGGGCAGGTGCTTGGGTTTCTTCGCTTGGCTATGATGTTCGTGCATACCGGCATCGTAGCGCAAAAAAAGAGGGCCTAGGCCCTCTTTTTATCGGCAAAAAGCGACAAGATCCGGCGTGTCTCACGTTCGGGCGGCGCGCCAGAGTTTCTCCAGGTTGTAAAAGCTGCGTTCTTCGCTGTGGAAAAGGTGAACGACAACATCGGCATAATCCATCAGGATCCAGCGGCCGGTGCTGTAGCCTTCGATGTGATCCGGCAGCCGCGCGTGCTGGTCTTTCAAAATTTGTTCGACTTCACCGGCGAGCGCCTTGATGTGCGTGATGGAAGAACCGGTGGCGATGACAAAGCGATCCGCCAGGATCGTCTTCTCGCCAACATCGATGACTTCGATGTCTTTCGCTTTCTTGTCTTTCAGGACACAAGCTATCAACTGGGCAGTTTGTTCAGATGTCAAATGGCAAGGCCTCCTTTCTGTCCGCAAGGACGGACAATCTGGTATCTGCGGGCCGCATACCCGCGATATAATTCATTATACATCACCCAAACGAGGCTAGTCCAAGTTTTTCCCAAGCCGCATAAGCATATCCGCCCTTGCCGCCAGGCCGTAGGGGTGATCGGTCAGGCTCTCCCGCTCCAGGTACAGGCCAATCTCATCGAGGCAGACGAGGGTCGCTTCATCCAGGTTTGTTTCCGCCAGGCGCCGGATCTTGTCCAGGCGGTCGTAGGTCCGGGCCGGCTCGACCTTGTCCGCGATAAAGACGATCTGGTCCAATCTCGTCATGCGGGCGCAGCCGGTGGTGTGGTACCGGATTGCCTTGAGGACGGCCTCGTCTTCAATCCCAAAGCGCTGCCGCGCCAGCACCGCGCCGGCCGGCCCGTGGGCCAGAGGCGGCGTCAGGAGACTGGTGTCACGGCCCTGCAGGGCCAGTGCGACCTGCTCGCTTTCCGGTAGGCACTTGGCGCAGTCGTGCAGGATCGATGCCCGGGCAGCCTGCGACAGGTTCACGCCGTGGCGGATCGCCAGGTGGAGCGAATAGCGCAGCACGTTGAGGGAGTGGAGCAGCCGCTTGCTGCTAAGCAGCGTCCAGAGCTGCCGCTCGATGCCGCGCAGTTCCTCCCAGAGCGCCGGCTCGATCCCGGCCAGCTCCTCCTGCCAGAAATACAGGCCGTGATGGCTGACAAACCGGCTGACCGGGTGCGGCACCAGGTCG